>NZ_CALVHE010000024.1 GCF_944327235.1 uncultured Desulfovibrio sp. | reverse complement strand
CGCGGTGCGAGTGGGTGGAGGAGGGGAGGGGGGCGTTGAGAGCAGCGGGGGCACGCGGGGGGACTTTTTTGCAAAAAAGTCCCCTTCCTTCCCCCCGTGCCCCCCATCCATCCTTCAAAAAATCTTGCCGGGGAGGCTGGCGGGGAGCATATCCTCGCAAGCCGTTCCCCGACCGATGGGCCCCCGGCGGCGTGGCAAAAAAGACAGGGAAGGTTGGTATCCCTGTCTTTTTTGCGTCCTTCCCGGCGTCGTTCAGTAGAGCATTTTCTGCGGCCTGCCATTTCACGGAGAAAACGCCGTTTTTCCGCTCACTTTGGGCCGGGCGGCGCTATACCGTCGTCTCCCTCGTATTTTTTTCAAAAGCAAAACGTTCTTGTCCTTGCTGTGACTCAGGAGGGGAGAAAACGTTTTTTTCCCTGCTTCGCAAGGTGATGTCCTTGACTTTGTGGGCTTTCGCGTATCCTGTTTGCAGGCGTAAGCGCGTCATGGCGCGGAAGTTCCGACGCCGGACGGAAGCTCTTCCCGTGCGTTGCACGGAACAGCGGGAGGGCGAAGGCCATATGGCCCGCGGCAGAGGAGGGGGCAGGGTGTGCCTGACGCCAGCTGAGTTCCCGTCACTGATGGCTGCCCCACGGCGGGGTTGGGGGGCGTGGGCGACCCGGCCGGGATGCCGGGCCGGAGCCGCTATCCCGTGAACAAGTACGAAAAGCGAAACTCCCCGCCGGGCTGTCTGCAGTGGAGTTGCGCGTGGCATCGGAAGCGGACGGTGCGCTTTCTGTGTGGCTACGGTACGGAAAAGCCGCGAGAGGGCTTGACGTTGGGCGGGACTTTCAGTAAATCGAATTGAAAATGAATTTCCATTTCTAAAAAATTCATTTCAGGAATAGGGCGTCGAAGCTCGTCACGCCCGCAACGACCACACGGCAGCAGGCCGAAAGGAGATCGCATGAGCAAGGTTCTTATCGTCTATGGTTCCAGCACCGGCAACACGGAAAGCATTGCCCACAAGTTGCGTGATATTCTTGCCGATGCCGGTCAGGAAGTGGATGTGCGCAATGCGGCGGAAGTGTCCGCCCCCGGACTGGCCGACGGTTTTGACGCCGTATTGCTGGGATGCAGCGCCTGGGGCATGGACGAGCTGGAATTGCAGGACGACTTTGCGCCACTGTTCGAGGAGATGGGCAGCATGAACCTTTCCGGCAAGAAGCTGGCGGCTTTTGCTTCCGGGGACAGCGCTTATGAGCACTTTTGCGGCGCGGTACCGGCCATCGAGGCGAAAGGGCGTGATCTGGGGGCGATCATCATGACCGAGGGCCTCAAGGTGGAAGGCGATGCGTCCGCCGCGCCGGAGGATATCCAGGGCTTTGCCGGGGCAGTGCTGAAACAGCTCTAGCCCGGCGGCGTTGTCTGGCCCGTGGCTGGACGGCGTGTGTGCCTCTGCGGGATCGTCAGGGTGGCGGTCCCGCAGCTTTTTTGCCACTGGGAACAGTCGGGGCGCGACATGTCGTCGGACTTGCCCCGGCCGAAGAGGGCAGGTAGGCTGTACCGCGTAAAGCTACGGCCCGATCCCCACCTGCAGTCAAGATGCCACGGCCTGATGCCATGCCGGGCTGCGGGCGGACGCCGGACCGTGGATACGGAATCGCTTTGCCCGGAGGGAAAAATGAGTACGACGCTGGCGCAGCGCTTGCGACAGCTGCGCGGCGAAATGCCGCAAGCCGAGTTCGCCGTGCGCGTGGGCATCCATAAAAGTTCGTGGGGCCGGTATGAGCGGGGAGTTGGCGAGCCGACGGCTTCGGATCTGGCGCGCCTGTGTGCCGTCTGCGGGACGGACCCGTCTTGGCTGCTGTATGGCGAAGACCATATGCGGGCGGAGGAAGAGGGGCCGACAGGGCCGGACACGGCACCGGACAGTCAGGAGGCGGAACCGGCGTGTTTACCCGCGTCCCGCGATGATGACGACGCAAGGGCTGCTGCGGACAGCCTGACGCTCGAAGCCGCGCCGCAGATCCCTGAGTCGCCGGCGAAGGCGGAGCGGGACGAAGCATTCCCATGCCGACAATGCCGCTGGCTGGAAGCCCGTCTGGAACAGGCGGACAGGGAGCGGCGGGAAATGACCCAGGAAAATCGCCAGCTCTGGCGGGAAAACAGCGAATTGCGTGAACGCGTCGCGCGGTTGGAGGAACGCCTCGGCAAGGAGCGGGACACATGAGCATTTTCAGTTTGAAGCGCTTCGCGTCCCAAACCATACGGCCTGTCGTTTCGCGGAAAAAACGCGGTCATTCCGCTCACTATGGACCGGACGGCGCTGTGCTGCCGCCTCGCATTTTGTCCTTTTCAAAGGCAAGATGCTCATGATCGCCCCTCCGTAACGGTATGTTCTGTGGGGATCGCTGCGGGACACGAGAGATGAGCGCGTGATCGCGCCAAGGGGTGTCCGGCTGTCCGGCGGGGGAGTTGGGAAGGACGGTCTTTCTGTTGCGGACTGCGCCGCACGGAAAGGGCCTCACTCAGGCGGCCAGGCGGGCCGGTCCCCGCCCGTTGCGACGAGAGACTGCCGAGTGAGGGCTCCTTTCCCGTGAAGCGCCAGTCTACAGGGCGATCTCGCCGTGCTGCTGTTCGTACTGCTTGACGACCTGCACCATCGCAAGAGCAAGGCGCTTGGCGCTTTCAGCGGTCATGCCGAGGATGACCTGCTGCTGGACTTTGATAAAGGGGCCGTTCTGGTCGCTATCCTGATGGCTGACACAGGCGGCGATCAGGAATTCTCCCGGCTGGAACGTCGTCTGAAAGGCATTGGTGTAGAGCGTCGGCAGGTTCTGGGGCGGCGACATGACGACGCGGGGGCGAGCTTGGGCATTTTCTTGTTGGGCGGCGTTTTCCTGCGCGGCTGTTTGCTTGTCGGACATATGTTCCTCCTGAGGCGTTACGGTGAGTGTGGATGAAGGGCCGTGCTGCTGGCGTGGTATGTTGACGCCAAAACGAACTGGTCACTGGGGAAGCGTGGTGTTCTTTGGCCGTTGACCTTGCGCTGATGCGTTTTACCGTTAGAGCATTTTCAGTTTGAAAGGCTCCGCGTTCCAAACCATACGGCCTGGCGTTTCGCGGAAAAAACGCGGTTTTTCCGCTCACTTTTGGCCGGGCGGCGCTGTGTGCCGCCTCGCATTTTGCCTTTTTCAAAGGCAAAATGCTCTATGCGGGAGAAGGCCCCCTCCGTTTGGGAAAGGGGACCTTTTTTCTCCCGCGTGACTACGTCCTTTCCTGTTAGGCTAGAACTCGTAGCGGAACATGGCAAAGACGCCGTGTCCTGTGCCGGTCTCTCCCGCCTGCAGCGTGTAATTGATGCCAAGGGAAAGATCATCGTTGCCGACTTCCAGTCCGAGGCCGCCTTGCCAGGTCAGGTAATCCATGGTCTGCGTCTCCATTTCGTAGCTGCCGGGCAGCCCCGCGAAGCGTACGTCCTGTCTGCCCTTGATGTCCCCGGTGGCGGGGATGACCGTGAAGTCCGCGGACGGCCGCACATGCCAGCCGTTTTCGAGGGCGAAGTCCTTGCTGAAGGTGATGCCCACAGGGAAGGTCCAGATATTCTGGTACATGCTGTCGGCCTCCAGCACGGTGCCGTTGCTCTTGACGTCGTAGCCCCAGGTATGGAGGTTCAGGTAGCGTACTCCCGCATGGGGTGTGATGTCCAGCACGGAGGTCTCGAACGTATACTCGGCTCGCAGGCCCGCCTGCCAGGCTTCCGCCTGTACGTCGGCCTTGAGGTCGCGCATGGCCATGCCGGCATCAAGTTCCTGCTCCAGCTTGTGGTATGCGCCCGTATAGCCCGCGTCGGCCATGAGGGAGAAGTTGCCGGAGGTCCAGCCCGCATAGACGTCGAGCCCCCAGTAACTCATGTCGTTGGTCGTGGTGGAGAAGTCCCCGGCGGAACGGGCGTAACCGCCGCCGAGGTTGAGGGCGATACCGGCGCGGATGGCATTGTTGAAGGTGTAGTCCGCGCCAAGGACCACGCCGCCGATATTGCCGCTGAAGCCGCCGTCGAGGCTCCCGGCATCCATGTTGAAGCCGGTCCTGTTCTGCCAGGTGGGAGCGATCCAGAGGGCAAGGCCGAGCTCGTCGTCCCCGGCGGGCTGTCCCGCACTGTTCACGGTCTGGATGCCGCTGCCCGCATTGGCCATGCCGAGACGATCGACCACGGCGGCGCTGCCCGCATCGGAGGCCATCTTGGTCATCTGCGGCACAGCGCCGGCCACGGTCATGCGCGCCGCGCTCTCGACGGTACGGACGGTGGCGTTGGCGTCGGCAAGATAGCGGTTGTCCGTGGCGCGGGAGAGGAAGCGCGTCCCCATATCCAGCGAATCCACGTCCGCATGGCCGTTGCCGTAGAGCGTGTTGACGGCATCGGCCATGCCGCCGCTCAAACCGGGATAGACGTCTCTGGCGTCGTTCTGGGTGACCGTGAAGGTCAGGCTGTTGCCGTCCGTCGAGGGCGTAAGGCCGATGAGCGGCGAGTTGGTCAGGAGGTTCTGTCCCTTCCAGCCGGTGGAGGCGGCATCGGCGTAGCTCGTGCCGTTGAAGGCCGTATCGAGATTGCTCACGTTGCTCAGGAGCGTGATGTTTTCTCCCACGGCTATGTCCGCGATGGCGAGTTTTGCGCCGTCGGCCACATGGAGCGTGCCGCTATTGGCAAAGGTGATGGCGGCCGTGCCGCCGGCGATCTGCGCGTCGCCGCCGTTGACGACGAGCAGGCTGCCGGGCTCGAAGGTGGCCGAATCGACAGGGGCGGCATCATAGCCCGTGCCGCCTCCGGCGAGGGCGGTATCAGCGAGCGCGCCATTGACGTAGAGCTTGTATCCGGCGGCAAGGGCCACCGGCCGGAAGATGCCGAGTGCGGCGGACGTGCCGTTCTGGGAGAGCGGCCCGGCCACGGCCGGGAGCCATGCGCTGTCCGCCGTGCCTATGGCGGCATAGGCATTCTGGCCCACGGCCACGCCGCCGTTGATCAGGATATCGGCGGCCGCCGCATCGTCGTTGATGCTGTTGACGGCCATGTTGCTGGACGTGCCGCCCCAGGTGGGGTCAACGGTGATGATGCTGCCGTTGAGGTCCAGCACTTCTCGGACGACGAAGGTACTGCCCTCGGTGTCCGCGCTCTGACCGACCCTGGAGATGTCGCCCCCCACGCTCAGATTGTCGAATGTGGCGTGGGTGCCGTTCGTAAGGATCATGTTGCCGTTGACGGCCATGTCGCCCACGCTGGCGTATGCCCTGTCCAGGGTCAGATGACCGCCGACGCTGCTGGCATCGGCTCCCTTGCCGGGAAGCCTGAGCTGGCTTCGGACGGTGAGATTTCCTGTCGTCTCCGCCCGCGTCGCATAGATGGAATTGACTTTTATGTCCGTACCCTTGACGGCATTCCCGGCAATGAGGGAGAGGGCGGGGGCCGTCACTTCCTGTTGTGCCGTGATGTCGCCCGCCGCGTGTATGTCTCCTTCCATCATCGACCTGCACAAGCTCGACCCCCGCACGTCGCCCGCCGCGTGTATGTCTCCTTCCAGTCCGGCGACCTTGTCCTGCAGCGTCACATTGCCGTTTGTGGAGACGACGCGGCCGGTGGCTGTCAGGTCTCCGCTGGCGAGAGGCCCGGAGATGGTGATGTCGCCGGCGGCCTGCAGGAGGCCATTCTGTATGGTGAAGCCCGCGGCGGTAAGGCTGCCGCCCGCCAGTACGGTGCCGTCGGAGATGACGATACGCTGGGCATCGATATCCTTCAGGGCTTCCACGGTGGCGTTGGCGCCGCTGTTGATGGTCTGGGCCGTGATGTCGTTCGCCTGCACGGAGCCGTTGAGGCTGCTGACCGTCTGGGCGTTGATGCCGCCCTGCGCGATGAGCGCGCCGTCGGTGGCGTCCGCCACGCCGACGGGCGTCGTGGCGCCGATGGAAGCGACGGTGAGCGTACCGCCCGTCACCTTCACGCTGCCGTAGCCATCAACGGCGGCATCGACCGCTCCGGCGGTGAAACTGCCGTTACCGGCACTCGTGAGACTGGCCGTGCTGCTGTCCAGAAGCACGTCACCGATGACGCCGCTGCCGGATTTCCCGGCCTCACCGAGAGTGAAGGCCCCGGAAACGCTGATGTCGGCTACAGCTCCGGCGGCATCGGCAATGAGCGTGCCGCCCTTGCTGCCGTTGAGGATGAGGGTCGTGTTGGAGGCCACGCTGATGCTGCCGCCGCCTGCCAGCTCCACAGCGGCGAAGTTGCCGGAGAGCGGGCCGTTGACGTTGATGACGACGGCCTCTCTGTAGCTGTCGCTGGTCACGCCTCCGGGCGGAAGGGTGGCGTAGTCGATGGTGCCGTCCGGGGCGACCTGCGCGTCGTCGATGATGGCGTCAGCGATGTCGAACAGGCCCGCGCCGGTCATGAGATTGCCCTGGATGGCGGCCACATCGGCCGAGCTGATGGTGCCGAGCCCCGTCACTCGCAGTGTGCCGTTTGCCGCCGTGTTGATGACATTGAGGCCGTTGACGCGATCAGTCCCCGAAAGGAACACGTTCTTGTCGGCTTCCAGCATACCGCCGGAAAGGATGTTGATGCCCTGCGTGCCGTCGCCCGCGTTCGCGCTCAGGAGGCTGCCGTTGACGATCAGCTTGGCGGGCAGGCTTTCCACATTGCTGTAGCCGGCATCCATGACGCCGCCGACGTTCAGGACGCCGCCGGAACCGACGTTGATCGTCTTGCCGGAAGCGAGCGTCCAGGTGCCGGCGACGACGGATACCGTGCCGCTGGTGGCCGTGACGTTTGCGTCGAGCGTGCCGCCGGTGGAGGGGGCGCCGGTCTCGCTGTTGAATTCGCCCAGCATGAGTTCAGCGTCGGCTGTACTGCCGCCGTTGAGCAGCAGGCCGTTCCCGGCGGCACTGAGACGGGAGCCGCTTTCGCCGTTGAGGACGAGCTTGCCGGAGGTCACGGTGAAGTTGCTGCCGCTGTTGTTCAGGCTCAGGATGTTGGTCTTGATGCGTCCGTCTTTATTGATGGAGAACGTGTCGCCATTCAGGGTCACTGTCTGCGCTTCCAGACTGCCTCTTTCACCGATGACGACTTTCTGCCGGGCGTCAACGTCGGCGCTGAACATCTCCGCGTCAAGCGTGGCGGACTGGCCCAGGTCGGCGACGCTGTATTCCCCATCCTTCCAGGTGTAGATGACAAGGTTCGCGTTGCTTGCCGCCACAAGGTCCTTGAGCTGCGCGTCGCTGCAGAGCAGTTCGCTGGAGATGGAGATGGTGCCGGCATTGCTCAGGGCGTTGCCGGCATTGCTGAGATCCAGATTTGTGGCGTAGAACTCTCCCCTGTTCTCCAGACTGCCGCCGCTGATGATCATGATGCCGTTGCTGCTCAATGAGGTATCTTCGCCAAGCGTTATGCTGCCGCCCTGCAGCTTGTAGGTTATCTCTTCAAGGATAGTCATGTATCCGCCGTATTCATTCACGGGGTCGGTATCATCAAGGAGGACGATGGAGCCGCCGCTTTGCGTGACGGTCGCTCCTCCTCTCTTTGAAGTCCACGGACGGAACTCCAGCTCCGCCAGATTTTCCACGATGATGGAGGCGTTCTCCGTGATGGTCATGTTTTCCTTGGCCTGGAGGGAGAGTACATTGGCCTGGTTTGTCGTCATTTTGCTGACTGTCAGCTGGGCATTGCCGCCCAGATTGATGGCGCCGTTGAACGACATCGTGCTCTGGGTGGCCTTGATCTGGGCATTGTCCGCGATATTTATCGTCGATACGCTGATCATGCAGTTGCCGTTTGCGCGTACAAGCCCTCCGGTGATATCCAGAGTCCCGCCACTGATGTCTACATGTTCCCCGAGATCGAGGGTGCCCCCGCTTATGGTGATGGAGCTGGCCGACAAGCCCTGGCTGGTTGTGCTCGCCCCTGGATTGGCGAGGCTGGCGATGCCGCCGCTGAGGATGAACGCTTCGGCTGACACATACCCGTCGCTCGTGAAGGTGCCTCCCTGCATGTCGAAGGTCAGGCCGACATATCCCTGATCGGCGTCGGCGCGATGGATCAGCTTGGCTCCGGCGGCGATGGTCAGCGAGCCGCCATCCAGCAGCGTGAGCGATTCCGTGAGGATGTTGTTCGTCGTGTTCGGATTGATGGTGTCATACAGCTCATCCACAGTCTGGGGATTGGAACTGTCGATGGTAACGGTTTTTTGCGTCCACGGCACGGGAGCGGGCGCGGCATGGGCCGCGGCGCAGGGCCCCATGACCAGCAGGCTGGCCACGGCAAGTGAACCGAAGGTGTTCAACAGACGGCATTTGCGCAGTACCGCCCGGTAACGGTTGATGAGGTTGCCGATGGCGCCTTGGGTCAGATGCATGATTCAACTCCTTTGGACGGTAAATGATTTTCAGAGCGGGCACTGCGTGGGGACCATGACGGCGGAATGTCAGCGTGTGTTTCGGCGCGGGATGGCTCGATCAGGGGCCTTTGGTCAGCGGAGCTATCCATAGGCATGAGAGGACAGGATCCTTTCGCGACGACAGGGGCATGACGTGCGGATGTCGCCCGATACAGGAAGGATGATGGCGGCGAGTGATGCCCCCTGCGGAGGATATGCCGCGCCCGGCGGCCGGAAAGACGGCGGCTCCCCTCCGCAGCCTTTGTCCTGGCCGCGACAGGGGAGCCGAAGATCTCGTCCTCGCGAGGGATGTTCCGTATTTCCCTATACGGAAGGTAAAGGTCGTTTGCACCGCCACGAATCACAGATGTACGCTCCCTGGCGGCTCCACGCACATGGAGCCATGCCGGAAAAAGGACGGGACCTCCTCCGTGTCACGAGGGAAGGGGTCCACATTACGGGAGAGCGGCGGGCGTCCGCTTCTGACGAACAATGGCGTCGTATCGACGACTTGCCGAGGAAAAGCGGAAAAATGATGCTGAAAGGCTGTATTCCAGAGACTCTTGCCGTTTGACGAACGATGGTGCGTGGCCCAGACATCCGGCGGTATGCTCACGTGGCCGGATGGGTGGAGAGCGGCGTGCGCATCGTTTGCGGGAAGAGTGATGACCCCCTTGTCTCCCCATAAATACTCATGTGTAGAATACGGGAAATAACGAGCTGCGTCAACGCTCTTTTCTCACAATATTGTAACGCATTTTTGGGGGATGTTTGTGCTGGATGGTTTGTGGGATGGGGGGCGATACGAAACGGGGAACGCCGTCGCATGGCGAAGCGTTCCCCGAAAAGTCGTCGGCAGAGGATGGCGGTCGCTACTGCCGGGCAAAGAAGCGCAGCTCCGGGCAGGGCGGGATCATGCCCGCCTCGGCCAGCTTGGCGTAAAAGAGCCTGAGTCCCTGCTGCTCGCGCTCGCCCAGCGAATAGGTGAGCCCCTGCTGGTAGTAGAAGGCAAGCTCCTCGCGGGTCAGCGGGCAGCCGTGGGCCGTCAGATCGAGGATGACGTCCATGTGGGCGAGCCCCCAGTCCCGGCCCCGACGCAGGAGCGCGCCGGGATCGTCGGGCAGCAGGCCGGATTCCACGGCTTCCCGACTGATGACCCAGAGCCCGAAGATGAAGGGCAGGCCCGTCCATTCCCTCCAGGCGTCGGCCATGTCCACACGATAGGGATAGTCCGGATGGTTGCGCAGGCGCAGGGCCTCGTCGCCTATGGCCAGAAAGGCTGCGGGCGGCGTGCCGTGGCGCAGGGCCGAGGTCACGGAACCGGTGGCGTAATCGACGTCCAGCCCGTAGCGATCGCGCATGAGCAGACGCAGCAGGGCCACGGAGGTATGGGTCTCGCCGCTGATGAGGATGGTCTGCCCGCCGAGTTGCTCCACGGGCACACGGGAGAGCAGCAGGACGCTCATGACCGAACCGTGCGAGCCGATGGAGAGATCATCGACCAGATAATAACGCTCCGGGCGACGGGCATATTCGAAGCAGGAGCAGGAAGAGACTTGCAGCTCCCCCCGGCCCATCATCTCGTTGAGCAGGGCGGGCGGGCCGGATACCAGCTCGTAATCGTGCGGGATGATGCCCGCCTCCAGCGGATGGTAGATGGGCAGCACGTTGAGATAGCTGATGCGGCCCATGCGCAGCGGAGCGGTCATGCGTCCTCCTTCGGCTGCGGGTCCACGGGAGTATAGTCCATGAGACGCTGCACGGGCGTGAAGCCCGCCGCGCGGATGATCTTGTGGATCTCCTTGCGGGTCAGATGATAGGACACGCCCGCCGCGGCCACCACGTTCTCCTCGATCATGAGCGAGCCGAAATCGTTGGCTCCGTAGAACAGGGCGAGCTGCGCCACCTGCGGTCCCATGGTCACCCAGGAGGACTGGATGTTGAGCACATTGTCCAGCACCAGCCGGGAAACGGCCAGAAGCCGCAGATAGGCGGGCGCGGGCAGGGTGGGGCAGTCTATGCGGGTATGCGCGGGCTGGAAGGTCCAGGGGATGAAGGCCGTGAAGCCGTGGGTACGGTCCTGCACGTCCCGCACGGCAAAGAGATGGTCAAGCCTGTGGCGGGGCTCCTCTTCATGGCCGAACATCATGGTGGCGGTGGTCTTCATGCCTAGTTTGTGGGCTTCTTCCATGACCGACAACCATTCCTCGGCCGTGCACTTATTGGGGGAGACGCGGGCGCGTACCTCGGTGCTGAGGATCTCCGCGCCGCCGCCGGGCACGGAGTGCAGACCGGCCGCCTTCAGACGACGCAGCACCTCGGCCACGGGAAGGCCGAACTGCCGGGACCAGAAGAAGATCTCCGGCGGCGAAAAAGCGTGGATGTGCAGGCTCGGCCAGCGTTCGCGCATCCAGCGCAGCAGATCCTCGTACCATTCCAGCGGCAGGTCGGGATGATGGCCGCCCTGAAGGAGTATCTGCGTGCCGCCCAGCCGCAGCGTCTCGTCGATCTTCTGCGCCATCTCCTCGCGGCTGATGACGTAGCCTTCCGCATCGCCCGGCGCGCGGAAAAAGGCGCAGAAGCGGCAGGCGCAGACGCAGACGTTGGAATAATTGATGTTCCTGTCGCCCACATAGGTGACGATGGGGTCGGGATGCAGGCGCAGGCGCATGGCGTGGGCCAGCGCGGCCAGCGTATGCAGGGAGGCCCCGTAGTAAAGGGCCTCGGCGGCGGCACGGTCCAGCCGCTGCCCGGCGCGGGCCAGAGCGGCGGCCTCCCGCACGGCGGGGCTTTCGTCAAAGGGGCTGTGGGCCGGAGCAAAGAGGGCGGTGCTGCTCATGAGCGGACCTCCGGGGAAGGGGCTGCGGCGGTCGGGATGGCCGCGAAGGTGGCGTTGCGGCGCACGGGCCGGAAGCCGGACTGCCGGATCATGTCCTCCAGTTCGCGGATGGTCATGCCCTGCGCGGAGGTGGCTCCGGCCATATGGCCGATGCGTTCTTCAATGATGGTGCCGTCCAGATCGTCCGCACCGTACCAGAGGGCCGTCTGCGCCTGTTTGACGCCCAGCATGATCCAGTAGGCCTTGATGTGCGGGATGTTGTCCAGCAGCAGGCGGGCCACGGCCACGGTGCGCAGTTCGTCAAGGCCGCGCTGCGGGCCGAGTTTCTCTTCCGGAAGGGTAAGCCGGCTGTTGCGGGTCAGGAAGGGGAGCGGGATGAAGCAGGTGAAGCCGCCGCTCTTGTCCTGCTGTTCGCGCAGGCGGCAGAGATGGTCCACGCGCATGGCGGGCGTTTCCAGATGACCGAAGAGCATGGTGCAGTTGGTCAGGATGCCCAGCTCGTGCGCCTCGCCGGAGATGCGCAGCCAGGCTTCGGAGGTCGCCTTGTGCGGGCAGAGGCGCGCGCGCAGCTCCTCGTTGAAGATCTCCGCGCCGCCGCCGGGCATCATCACCAGCCCGGCCGCCTTGAGACGGGTCAGCACCTCGCGGGTGCTGATGCCCTCCTGCCGGGAGAAATGTTCGATCTCCACCGGGGTAAAGGCCTTGATGGGCAAGGAGGGATCGAGCGCCCGCGCCGCGCGCAGCACGTCCTCGAACCAGGAAAGCGGCAGGTCCGGGTGACAGCCGCCCACGATGTGCAGTTCGTCCAGATGCAGCGGCGTGGCGTCGGCGGCGCGCAGGCGGTCGAGGATGTCCTCCCGGCTCAGGCGGAAGGCCCCTTCCTGATCTTCGCTGTCCCGGCGAAAGGCGCAGAAGGTGCAGCCGTTGACGCAGACATTGGTATAATTTATCTGCCTGTTGACCACATAAAAGGCGGCGTCGCCGTGCAGTCGGCAGCGGACGTGATGGGCCAGAGCCCCCACGGCGGTGATGTCGGGGCAGGCGAACAGCGCCAGCCCGTCCTCGTAGCTCAAGCGTTCTCCGGCCAGCACCTTGTCCCGAATGGACGAAAGGCCCAGCGCGGCATAATATGCGGCGTCCAGCATGGATGTTCCTTTGCGGGCGTCGGGAGGGATCCCCGACTTGACGGTTGAATCGCGATAGGCTACGCCCCCGTCCGGCGACTGTCAAACCGCCTGCCATCGTTTGTTGTTTGCTCAAGGAGGTAGATGCCATGCACGAGGCGCGGACGACCCTGACGCTGGGTCTTTCTCCCTGTCCCAATGATACCTTCATCTTCCATGCGCTGCTGCATGGTCTTGTTCCCGGCCCCTGCCGTTTCGTGCCGCACATGGCCGACGTGGAGGAGCTGAACGGGCTTGCCCTGCGCGGGGAACTGCCGGTCACCAAGGTATCGGCGGGCGTGCTGCCCCTGATCATGGAACGATATGCCATCCTGTCCGCCGGGGCGGCGCTCGGCTGGGGCTGTGGGCCGCTGGTGGTGGCCCGCGAACAGCTTTCCCCCGAACAATGCCGTACGGCGCGCGTGGCCATCCCCGGCCGCATGACCACGGCCGCCCGTCTGCTGGACATGACCGGTCGTTTTTCCGGCCCCCGTGAGGAGATGCTGTTCAGCGACATCATGGATGCCGTGGCCCAGGGGCGGGTCGAGGCGGGCGTCATCATCCATGAAGGACGCTTCACCTATGCGGAGCACGGTCTCACCAAGCTGCTGGACCTCGGGCAGTGGTGGGAAGAGAGCTTCCACGCGCCGCTGCCGCTGGGCGTCATCGTCGCCCGGCGGGATCTGCCGTCGGCTCTGCAACAGGACATACAGGCCGCCATCGCCGCCAGTCTCGGCCATGCCCTGACGCATCCCCAGGACAGCGCGGACTATATCCGCGCCCATGCACAGGAGCTTTCCGACGAGGTGACGCAAGCCCACATCCGTACCTTTGTGACCGATTTCAGCCGGGATCTGGGAGAACGGGGACGGGAGGCCGTGCGCCGCATCGTGGAGAGCGCCGCCGCCGAAAGCGGTCAGCCCCTGCCGGCGGCGGGGCTGTTCGTGCCGGAAGCCTGAGCGCGGTTACACCCGGACTGTTTCGTGCCGCGGCCAGCTCTGTGCCGCGGCCTTTCGCGCGTATCCCCTGAAGGACGCGGAGGCGTCCGGGACAGGGAACGTATTCGGACTGCATTTTCTCGACAGGACAACATATGTTTCAGGATATCTTTTCGCCTGCCGAGGCGCGGCGTTTCATCTCACTGGGCCTGCCCGTCCTCATTGCGCAGACCACGCAAATGGGCATGAATTTTGTGGATACGGCCATGACCGGCCAGTACGACACTACGGATATGGCCGCCGTGGCCGTGGCCGGGTCCATCTGGGCGCCGGTCTCCCTGCTGGGGGTGGGCTGTCTGCTGGCGCTCTCGCCCATGACCGCGCATCTTGTGGGTGCGGGCAAACGGGACGAAGCCGCGCAGCTGCTGCGGCAGGGCATCTGGCTGACGCTCATCCTCTGTCTCCTGCTCATGAGCGTCTTTTCCGTCATCTCGCACCATCTCGATCTGTTCGGCCTGGAAGGCCGTATGGCGGAGCTGGCCGGCGGCTACCTGCGGGCCATGCTCTGGGGCCTGCCCGGCCTCATGCTGTTCATCAATGTGCGCAGCTTCCTGGAAGGCTTTTCGCGGACCCGCCCGGCCATGATCGTGGGCATCCTGGGCTTGCTGCTCAATGTGCCGGTCAACTATGTCTTTATCTACGGCAAGTTCGGCCTGCCCCAGTTGGGCGGTGTGGGCTGCGGCGTGGCAACGGCCATCTGCTTCTGGTTCATGGCCCTTTGTATGCTCTTCTATGTACGTCGCGACAGTCAGTACAGGCATTTGCGTCCGCTTTTCCTGCCCATGCTCCGGCCCGGCCTTGCCCATGACGGGGACGGGACCCCCTTCTCCCGTTTCGACGGCGCTCTTGTGCTGCGCATCCTGCGTATCGGTCTGCCCGGCGCGCTGGCCGTCTGCTTCGAGGTCTCCCTTTTTGCCCTTACGGCCATCTTGCTGGCTCCGCTGGGGGAGATCGTGGTCAGCGGTCATCAGATCGCCATGAACTATTCCGCCATGATCTTCATGCTGCCCCTTTCGCTCAACATCACGGCCACCATCCGCGTGGGCCACTTCCTGGGCGCGGGGCGCATCTGGCGGGCCAGAGTGGCCGCCCGTACGGCCCTCTGTCTCGGCATGGGCTGCTCGTTGGTCGCTGCCGCCTGCACGCTGCTCTTTCGGGAACAGATCATCGCCATCTATATCGATGATGCACAGGTGGCGGCCCTGACCATGCATCTCTTGCTTTTCACGGCGGCCTACCAATTTGTGGATGCCGTGCAGACCATCAGCATCGGCATATTGCGCGGCTACAACGATACGCGCATCATCTCCATCGTCTGCCTCGTCTCCTACTGGGGCATAGGTCTGCCCGTGGGCTACACACTGGCCCGCACCGACTGGCTGACCGCCGCCCCCTTGGGTGCGCAGGGCTTCTGGACAGCCTACCTGCTCGCCCTCGGTTTCAGCTCGTTGTGCTACAGTCTGCGCCTGCGCCGTCTGCACCGCCTCGACGCCGAGACCATCGGCCGCAAGATCCATAGGTAGCCGTTGAGGAGGAGAGGTTTTTGCGCGGGGGGAAGGAAGGGGGCTTTTTTGCAAAAAAGCCCCCTTCCTTCCCCCCGCACCCCCCATCCATCCCGCAAAAAAACAAGGTCACCCTTTGCAACAAAACGAAATATTTGTTTTGTTGAAATTCAAATTTGAATTAGATAGATTGCCTCCTGTTGCCGCAAGGGAGCGGCGGAAATTTTTGGGGTCTTGGAGCGAGGAGAGGATGGCCAGCAAGCACACGGTTTCCCCGGCGGGAGAAGCGGGCGCGGCACCGCGCGGCGCGCGTGTGGACGGCGAGCAGACGCGAGCCCGCATCATTGAGACCGCCGGTCAGCTCATGGCGGAAAACGGCTTTGCGCAGACGACGTCAAAACGTATCTGCGAGACCGCCAATATCAACATGGCGGCCATCAATTATCATTTCGGCAGCCGCGAGGGGCTGTATCTGGCTGTTCTCGAGGATATGCACAATCGCATCATCGACCGGGAATTCCTGGACAATCTGGCCGGGGAGGACATCCCCGCGCGGGAGAAGATGCAGCGCATCGTCGCGGCGCTCATGGCCGGACTGGCCGCGCCGCAGCAGTGGCACATGCGTGCCTGGGCGCGCGAGATCGTGGCGCCGTCCGTGTATTTTCAGGAAGTCATGCGTCGGGTGGTGGCGGCCAAGTTCCGCATCATCAAGGGGATCATCAGCGATATGACGGGCATACCGCAGGATGCGCCGGAACTGGAATGCTGCCTGGTGAGCGCGCTGGGGCCTTTTGTGCTGTTGCTGGTGGCGGACAGGCGCTTTTCGTCGGTGCTGGTGCCGTTGCTGTGCCAGGCTCCACGGGTGCAGACGCATATGGGCGACATGGCCATGACCGTACTGGATGCGGCCGCACGCAGCTGGCGGCAGCGTCAGGAGTGCGCGTGTTGAATCGGTTGCTCGGATACTTTTTTGACGTACGCCCGTAAGGGGTGAAATGGCCGCTGCGGCGGCAAGGATTGGCGGACATGGACGATTCCGTGCTCTATCTGGGGCTGGATGCCGGTTCCACCACGGTCAAGCTGGCTCTGGTGGATGCGGCGGGCAAATTGCTGGAAGCTCGTTACCAGCGGCATGGCGCGGCGGTACGCGCGACCCTCTGCGGGCTGCTGGACGATCTGGCGGCCAAATATCCCGGTCTGCAGGTGCGGGCCGCCATTACCGGCTCGGCCGCGCTCAAGCTGGCGCAGGCGCTGGAACTTCCTTTTGTGCAGGAAGTGCTGGCCACTTCGCGCGCCATCTCGGTGCTGGCCCCGCAGACGGATGTGGCGGTGGAGCTGGGCGGTGAGGACGCCAAGATCCTGTATTTCTCCGACGGATCGGACAATCTGCGCATGAACGAGGCCTGCGCGGGGGGGACAGGAGCCTTCATCGACCAGATGGCCGTGCTGCTGCATACGGATGCGGCGGGCCTCGATGAGCTGGCCCGGCGCCACACCACCATCTATCCCATCGCCTCGCGTTGCGGCGTCTTTGCCAAGACCGACGTGGTGCCCCTGCTCAACGAAGGGGCGGCGCGCGAGGATCTGGCGGCCTCCATTTTTCAGGCCGTGGTGGATCAGACCATCGGCGGGCTGGCCTGCGGACATCCCATCCGGGGCAGAGTGGCCTTTCTGGGCGGTCCGCTGCATTTTCTTCCCGCCTTGCGACAGCGCTTTATCGAGACGCTGCAGCTGAGGCCGGAAGAGGTGATGGATGTGCCGGACGCCCAATTCATCGTGGCGCGCGGCACGGCGCTGAGTCTCCTGCCCCTGACGGGACAGCCGCGCCCTGTTCAGTCCGTGCCGCTGCGTGTGGAAGAGCTGGCCGAGCGCGCCCGTACCCGAGAGCTGGACGGCGAGCGCACGGCCACGCTGGCGCCGCTTTTTGAGGACGAGGAAGAGTACGCGGCTTTCCGGCAACGCCATGCGGCGGGCGCGGTGGACCGTCGGTCGCTGGAAGAGGCGCGGGGCCCGCTCTATCTGGGGGTCGATCTGGGGTCCACCACGGTCAAGGCTGTCCTGACCGATCGGGAGGGCGCGGTCATCACCACCTGGTACCGTCGTAATCAGGGGGATCCGCTGGCGGAACTTTTGCCCTATGTGGCCGAGCTGGTGGATTCCTTGCCTGAAGGCGCCTGGATCGAGGACAGTGCCTGCACCGGCTACGGAGCGGCTTTTGCGCAGGCGGCGCTGGGATCGTCGCTTACGGAAGTGGAGACCGTCGCCCACCTCAAGGCCGCCTGTCGTCTGGTGCCGCAAACGACCTACGTCATCGACATCGGCGGGCAGGACATGAAGTGCCTCAAGGCCAGGGATGGCTGCATCGCCGGGGTGACGCTCAATGAAGCCTGTTCGGCCGGCTGCGGCGCCTTTCTGGAGACCTTCGCCCAGAGCCTCAATCTGAGCATGGAGGAATTCGTGCGTGCGGCCCTTTTTGCCCGGCATCCCGTGGATCTTGGTTCGCGCTGCACGGTCTTCATGAATTCCAAGGTCAAGCAGGCTCAGAAGGAAGGCGCGGAGATCGGGGATATCGCGGCGGGCCTGTGTTATTCCGTGATACGCAATGCCCTGTACAAGGTGCTGCGGCTGCGCAGCCCTGACGAACTGGGCGACAAGGTGCTCGTGCAGGGCGGTTCCTTCATGAACGACGCCCTGTTGCGGGTCATGGAGCGGCTGTTGCAGCGGGAGGTGTTCCGCCCTGACATCGCCGGGCTCATGGGGGCTTACGGCGCGGCCCTGCTGGCGGCCCGTCGTCCGGTGACCGAGGGCAGCCGTCATCCGCTGGAATCCGCGGCTCTGCGCGCTCTGCGCATCGAGACGAAGCACCTGCGCTGCAAGGGCTGCGGCAATCACTGCCGCCTGACGTTGAACCGTTTTTCCAACGGACGGCGCTTTGTGGCCGGCAACCGTTGCGAGCGCGGCGCGGGACAGCTCGGCGCGGCGCACGAGAACGCGCAGCCCATGCCCAATATCTACGCCTGGAAGAACCGGCGGCTGTTCGACTACACGCCGCTGGCCGAGGCGGACGCGCCGCGCGGGGTCATCGGCATACCGCGAGTGCTCAACATCTTTGAGCACTATCCTTTTTGGTTCACCTTTTTCACCAAGTTGGGCTTCCGGGTCATCCTGTCGCCGGAATCGGGCAAGGAGGTCTTCGATCTCGGCCTGTCCTCCATGCCGTCCCAGACGGTCTGCTATCCGGCCAAGCTGGCGCACGGGCATGTGACGGCGCTGCTGCAGCAGGGGGTGCGGCGTATCTTCTTCCCCTGCCTGCCGCGCGAGCGCGGCGACGCCATCACCAAGGCCAACGGCTATAACTGTCCTGTGGTCTCCGGCTATCCCGAAGTCATCCGCCTCAATATCGACGAGGTGCGCCAGCAGGGGGTCCGGCTGCATACGCCCTTCGTTTCCCTGCAAAGCCTGGATGCGCTGGTGGAGCGTATGCATGAGGAGTTCGACCTGCCCCGCGGCGAACTGCGCGAGGCGGGCCGCGCGGCCCTGCAGGAGTTCGAGAATTACCGCGCCGAGCTGCGTGCCGAGGGCGAGCGGGTGCTGGAGCAGGTACGGCAGTCCAACGGGCTGGGCATCGTGCTCTGCGGGCGGCCCTATCATGTTGACCCGGCCGTGCATCACGGTCTGCCGGAATACATCGCGTCTCTGGGGGCGGCCGTGCTCAGTGAGGACAGCGTGGCGCATCTGGGGCGGCTCGACGACAATCTGCGGGTCCTTGACCAGTGGAGCTATCACTCCCGGCTGTATCGGGCCAGTATGCTGGTCTGCGACACGCCGGAGCTGGAAAGCGTGCAGTTGACTTCCTTTGGCTGCGGACTGGACGCCATCACCAGCGATCAGGTGGCCGAGCTGCTCCAGCGGGCCGGTAAGCTGCATACGCTCATCAAGATCGACGAAGGCTCGTCGCTGGGGGCGGCGCGCATCCGCATCCGCTCCTTGCTGGCGGCGGTGCGCGAACGGCGGGAGGCGGCGGTGCGCCGTACGGAAAGGGGAAAGCCCGCCCCGCGTCCGGTCTTTACCAAGGCCATGCGCGAAACGCATACCATCCTCGCGCCGCAGATGGCCCCGCTGCATTTCGATATCCTCAAGAGCGCCATCAACCATTCCGGCTATCATCTGGAAGTGCTCCCCTCGGTCAGTCCGCGTGCCATCGAGCTGGGGCTGACCTATGTGCACAACGACGCCTGCTATCCGGCCATCGTGGTCATCGGCCAGCTGCTGGACGCGCTCAAGAACGGACAGTGCGACCCTGACCGCACCGCGCTCATGCTGGCGCAGACCTGCGGCCCCTGCCGGGCGAGCAACTATCCGGCCCTGCTGCGCAAGGCCTTGCAGGAGGCCGGTTTCGGGCATGTGCCGGTGCTGACCATGACCAGCGGCGACGTGAATCGCCATCCCGGCTTCAGCATCTCGGCCAAGCTCTTCCATCGCATGATCCTGGGCTGTCTGTACGGCGACATGCTCCAACGGGTCAGCATGTCCTGCCGCAGCAACGAACTGCACGAAGGCGATACCGACGAGCTGCTGCACAGCTGGTTGCGGCGGGCGCGTTCCAGCGCATCCTGGGGGGATACGTCGGTTTTTCGGCAGCATATGCACGAGATCGTACAGGATTTCTCCCGTATCCGTCTGGATGGGGTGTCGCGCCCCAAGGTGGGCATCGTGGGCGAGATCCTGCTCAAGTACCATCCCGACGCCAACAATCAGGTGGCGCAGCATATCCGCGAGGAGGGCGGCGAGCCCGTCTTGACGGATCTCATGGACTTTTTCCTTTATTGCTCCATGGACCCGGTCTACTCATGGAAGCGGCTGGGGGGGCGCATCCTGCCCGCCCTGACCAGCTGGTTTTTCATCCGGCGGGTGGAGTCCCTGCGCAAGGCCATGCGGCAGGCCCTCAAGGGCAGCCGGTTCCTGCCGGTATCGCGCATCGGGGATCTGGCAAGCAGCGTGCGGGGGATCATCTCGCGGGGCAATCAGGCGGGAGAAGGCTGGCTGCTGACGGCGGAGATGCTGGAACTCATCGACCACGGCGTCAACAACGTGCTCTGTCTCCAGCCCTTCGGTTGTCTGCCCAACCACATCACGGGCAAGGGCGTCATGAAGGAACTCAAGCGCTTGCGGCCCCATGCCAACCTCATGGCCGTGGACTATGACCCCGGCAGCAGCGAGGCCAACCAGCTCAACCGCATCAAGCTGTTCATGTCCGTGGCGCATACGGGGCTTGAGCAGGAGGCGCAAATGTCGGGGCCGGAGCCGGAGACTGCGTGCCCGGGAGGATGTCCAGATCGGCGGGAGGCCGGGCCGGATGCCGCCGCGCCTCGCCGTTGCGGGGGAGATGCGCTTTCTCCTGTCAGAGCTGCCGAAGATCTGGCCTGCCGGGCCTGCGGTCTGGCCAAGGGGCTGCAGGAGCCGGACCACGGCGTGCAGAGCTGACCGACGCATACGGGATCGTTTAGAGCAATTCCACATTGAAAATGTGGATTGCTCTGGTAGTCGCGAGAGCGACTACCCGCAACCGAGCACACGGAAAAACCACGCTTTTTCCGTAGTGTGAGGGCAGCGTCAGCATTGAAATTAGACACGATTTCAATGCGGATCCGCTCTAAGGATCACGAGGCAAAGCCCTTCGCCATGCCTGATATGGGGATAGCGAAGGGCTTTGCTTCATGGAAAGACGAGCCAGTTTCAGTTTGAAACGCTTTGTGTCCAAAACGTACGGTCTGTCGTTTCGCGAAAAAAGCGTTTTTTTCGCTTGGTTGGGCCGGGCGGCGTAGTGCCGCCGCGCGTCATGGTCTGTTTCAAAGGCAAAGCGCTCTACGGGATGCGGACGCTCACTTGCGTTCGTTCTTTTTCCGCCGGGCCAGTTTCCAGGTGCACTTGATGACGGAACAGAGCTCATTGATGCCGGGCAGGCGTTGAAAGAGCTTGCTGCTGGCATCTTCTTCAGAAAAGGGAGCAAGATACGGCGACGGCGTTGCGGGCGGCAGGGAAGGACTTGCCGCGGGCAGGGCACCACGGGGGGAAGTCGGCTCCGCATCGGGCGGAAGGCTGGACTGCTTGCCGGGAGCGTCAGCGGCATGGTCTTTGCGGGGAGCAGGCTGGGGAGGCGTTTCCAGCGAGGCTTCAAACGGCGCCGCCACGGGTTGCTCGGAAAGGGGGCCGTCCGTGCTGGCGGCTGCGGCCTCGTTTTCACGCGCGCGAGCGCGCATCTCTCGGGCAATGAGGCGTTGACGTTCCTGCGCGTTTTGTTTTTGCCGCTCGATCTGCTGTTGTTGCAAGTCTTCCATGCGGCAGCGGATGGCCTGAGTAAGGTCTCCGGCTTGTTTTCCCAGTTCTCCGTCCAGATGTTGCCGCAGTTGGTCGAACATGGCCTGCGGCTGACCGGAAGCCATGCAGATCTGGGCCAGACGCGTGCCTACCAGCTGGGGCGGCGTCAGGTCGATACCGGCAGCCAGCGCCCGGGCCGCATCACCGTAGCGGTTCTCCCGCATGAGGCGCTGGGCGGCGGTAAGGAAAGGGCTTTTGGCCTGAGGGTCTTCCAGCAGCAGGCGGACAAAGACCGTGCGCGCGTTGTGCCAGCGTTTCGCCAGCGCAAAGGTGAGGGCCGCCTGTTCCAGACAGCGACGGCAACGCACGAGATCGCCCTTGCCTCGCCAGGCCACGGCCATGCCGAGGAGCGCCTCGCCGCGGATCTGTGCGCCCTGCAGGCTGCGCTGGAAGGCGCTGAGGGCGGAATTCCAGCGTTTTTCCTCCAGACAGCGCATCCCGACGTAAAAATAGTCGTCCGGTGTGCGTACGGGCTTGAGCAGGACGCCGTAGGTGGCGAGGGCATCGTCAAAAGCCTGCTGATCGGCGTTCACCTTCCCCCGGTCAAGCTGGGCCATGCGCTGATCATAGGCCATGAGCGCTTCCAGGTTCTTGCGCAGGGCATCCACGGAAAAGGGGCGTCCCATGAGGGCGCTGGCGCCGCAGCCCAGGGCGCGGAGCTGGGCTTCCTCGTCATCGTTGGGCAGGAGCAGCAGGATGGGCGTTCCCAGCAGACGCGGATGCAGGCGCAGCAGGGCACAGAACTGTTCCCCGTCGATATCGTCCAGCTTGTGCTGGCAGACGATGATGTCGGGGTCGAGTGGCGGTTTGTCCGGCTCGAGACCGGCCATGATGCGCGCGGCGTCAAGGCCGGAAGTCATGGTGCGGATACGGGTTGCCCCCGCATCGCGCAGGGCGCGCTTGTCCACCGCGGCAGCCTGTTCGCTCTTGCACAACAGGAGGACGGAAGGCTGTTTGGTGGTCGGTACGCTCATGGTTGCCTCATCACAGAAAAAAAGGAGCGACATGATGCCGCTCCCCCTGAGTATACGAGGGGAAGGGATGGACTGCAAGTGCGCCGCGTGCGCTGCGGCAAACCGGCGGGAAGCCTTGGCCGGGGATACACGTGACCTGTCGGTGTTTCCGGTCCGGGGCGTGCCGTTGCCGGAACGTTTCCGTTAGGGTCAGGACGCATTATCAGGCAATATGCCTTGATAGAGATGTTTTTATAATTTGTTGCAAAATAAGTACTTATTTTTATAACGTGAGGTGTTTCGTTTCCAATTACTCTTACCCAAGTAGCGGGTTTTGGGGAAGATGGGGGAGTTTGAGGGGGAAGAAACCCCTTTTTGCCGCGAGCAGCGACCCAAAGGGCGGCCCGCAGGGCCGTGCCTGTTAGGCGACAAAGGAGCCTTACAGGCATCGACAGCAAAGCAAAGGGGTTTCTTCCCCCTCAAAAAAAGCGTAATGAGTCCTGATCCTAGGGCGCTGCCTGCCGATAGGGTTCCCCTTCCCTCCAAAAAGCAGTGGATAGTGTTGACAGGTCCTAGCGGCTAAAGGGGATGATGCGGGCCATTCGGCCGTCACCGGCGGGGAGGCTGTCCGGTTGAGGCAGGGCATGGCGCTGTCCGCAATAGGGACAGTTGAGGGCTCGGGCCGTTTTCTCAAGACGGATGAGCGCACCGACCGTGTCATAACACTGTGGACAGAACGGTCCCTGTCGGACGCCGGGCGTCTGCAGCCAGTAAAAGCCGTTCTCCCGGCAGAGGTTCTTGGAAAGATAGAGGATATCCTCGAAGGTGCGTATCTGCACCTTGAGACGTTCCATCTCATCGCGCAGGGCGATGCAGCGCGATTGCAGCTCCATGAGCAGGTGCCGCGCCTTTTCCGGCTGACCGGCGGCAAAGAGATCGTTTATTTCCTTGAAGCGGCGATAATCCAGCATGATCTTCCCATCCGTTAAGCACCCTATCGGAGGGGAAAAACAAAGCTTTAGGCCGGACTGCGGGGGCTACATCTTGCGGGAGGTGACGGGTTCGAGCGCCCGCAGCAGCTCGCGGTAACGGCGCTCCACATCGGGATCGGCATACGGCAGTTCACGACCGCGCAACAGCATCCCGGTCAGGTTGTCCGCCTTGCGGCGGGCCTCCGCCTGACGGGCCATGTCCGTGGCGGCGTCAGGTCGCTGGGAGGCTGTTTCCTGAGAAGGTGAGGACGCCCCTGCCTGAGCGGCGGACGCCTTGTCCGGGGCCAGCAGGGTGTGCCTGACGAAAATGGGAGCCTGGGCCCGCAGCGCAAGTGCCACGGCATCCGACGGGCGGCAGTCCAGACGGATGGCCTTGTCCGCCAGTCGAAGATTGAGGGCGGCATAGTATATGCCGTCGCGCATATCGCAGATCTCCACGCCGCCGAGACGGGCCCCCAGCGCCTTGAGGCACATGAGCAGCAGATCATGGGTCAGGGGACGGGGGATCTGCTCGCCGTTGAGCATGAGCGAGATGGACAGGGCTTCCATGGCCCCCACGAGGATGGACAGCCTGGCTTCGCCGTCCACCTGCCGAAGATGGACGACAGGCGTCTTGCTGGCGGCGTCGAGTCCCAGACCGGTAACACGCATCTCTAGCATGGACGCCCCCCGCTGACGCTCCCCACGAGGCTGTGCCGGTGGGCGTGTTCGATACGGACGCGCACCATGCGGCCCAGATGATCCCCGGCAGGCAGCGGGACATGCACAAGCGCGCCGTAGACGTCGCGTCCCTGCCAGCTTTCGCCGTTACCGGCTGCGGCGTCACGCGGGCTGCGGCTTTCCAGCAGGACATCGGCCTCCTGACCGACGCGCGCCGCGAGCCAGCGATCACCGAGCTCGTCCTGCAGGGCCTGCAGGCGAAGGAGACGGTCCTGCTGCACGTCCGGGGCGATCTTGTCCAGAAAACGGCTGGCGCGCGTGCCGGGACGGTCGGAATAGCAAAAAGAAAAGCTCGCCATGAAATCGCAGGCCCGCATCATGTCCAGCGTGGCCTGGAAATCTTCCTCGCTCTCGCCGGGGAAACCGACGATGAGATCCGTGGACAGGGCGATGTCCGGCCGGGCACGGCGCAGTTCCTCCACCAGACGGAGAAAGCGTGCGGCATCGTATTTGCGGCCCATGCGGGCAAGCACTCTGTCCGATCCGGCCTGCAGCGGCAGATGCAGCCGGGGGCAGAGGTGGTCCAGTTCCCCGAAGGCCGCCACATCCAGCGGTCCCATATCCTTGGGATGCGGCGTTACATAGTGCAGGCGAGCCAGGCCGGGCAGGGCGTCCACCTTGTCCAGCAGGGCGCGGAAACTCGTGCCGTCGCCGCTCTTGTCCTGTCCGAAGGCGTTGACGTTCTGTCCGAGCAGGGTGATGTCGGAAGCGCCGGAGGCCAGAAGGGCGCGGCAGTCATCGAGGATGGCCGCCGTGGCGCGCGATTTCTGCCGTCCCCGCGTATAGGGGACGATGCAGTACGCGCAAAAATTGTCGCAGCCCTGCATGATGTTGACATGGCCCGCCGCGGCGCGCGGCAGCGGCGCGCCCGGTTCACGCTCTTCGTAGTGGCTGGTGAAGTCCAGCAGAGAGAGCCGCAGGGCGGGATCGTCCAGCAGACGCTCGATGGCGGCGGGGGCGCCGCTGATGCCGTCGCTGCCCGCCACGAGGCGTACCTGTCGCTGGCGGAACAGGGCATCACCGAGTTGCTGGGCCACACAGCCCGCCACACCCACCAGCACCCGCGGCGAGTTGCCGGTGGCCTGCCGGATACGCCCCAGCGTGCTCATGACCTTGAGTTCCGGTTTTTCCCGGACGGAACAGGTATTGACCATCACCACCTGCGCCTCTTCCAGCGGCGCGGCCGAAAAACCGCGCGCCTCCAGCGCACGACCCAGCCACTGGGAATCGTGCACGTTCATCTGACAGCCGAAAGTGATGATGTGATAGGTGCGTTCTTTCATGCCCGCTTACTGCTCCAGCCCGGAAGAACGATTGCCGCCGAAAAAGCCCGGCCCTTCGCCTTCCTCCATCTCAAGATAGGAGATGCGCTCTTCCAGCCACTCCAGCAGGACGCGCGCCGTATCGTAATTCAGCAGGACGCGCGAATGGATCTGACGGGTGATGCGCTGTACCTCCATATCCGCGTCTGAGAGCATCTCGGGTCCCACGGAGCCGTCCGGCGCCACGAGACATTCGGTGGTTTCCGGCAGGGCGTTGCTCTCATGGTAGAAATTCAGTTCCAGTTCCCCCTGATGATTGATGCCGCCCCAGACGCCATGCGCGGTCTGCAGCCGCGCTTCGGGATTCATCTTGTAGGTGTAGCGGATTTTTTCGGGATGATCGTTGCTCATGGGATCTCCTTGGCTGGTGGAACGGATAAATGGTAAAGAAGAGCTCACGCGAAGTAAAGCCGCCGTGACGCTTTTCCCTTGACGCTGGGCCAGCGGTGAATACAATATCCCGGAAAAAGCATCGTCAACCACAAGGAGCCGCCGTGAGCGAAGCCGTCATCAAGGAACACAGCATTACCCCGTATTTCGATATGGAAGGGTTCATGACCCTCAGTCAGGAGACCCGGCTCGGCGGCGCCGTGCTGGAGCGCCTTGTGAAGCTCTGGGGCGAATGGATGCGGGATCTGCGGGTAGTGGAAGTGACGGCCGGCAAGATCTCCTATCTGGTCGTCTGGCTGCCGGAGAGCATCGAGCAGGCCGTGGACGCCACCTGGGAAAAGTCGCCTTCCGAAGGCTGGCAGGACAACAATCTGGCCCAGTTCCTCTGCATGGCCGCCGTGCAGCAGCTCCTGCCGCAAGTGGAGGACGCGGGCTGCGCGCCCGCTCCGCGTCCGACGGAGGCGCTGCGCGAAGCGCTGGCCGGACTGGGGCTGGAATATAAGGAAGGTCAGCCTACGCTCAATCGTCGTTTTGCGCTGGTGACCCATTATCCTTTCAAGGGCGGCTGCGAGATCTGCCACCTGCAGGACAACTGCCCCAAGGGGCAGGGGCAGGCCGAAAGCATGAGCATCGTGCTGCCGGGGCACGAGCCGGGCAAGAGCTAAGCATGACATGACGACTGTCCCGTCTGTCGGCGGAGATCGCTCCGGCAGGAGCCGCCGGACGGGACATGCGTCTGTGGACAGCGGGAGCGTACCCGCGCAAGGCGACGGTCCGAATGCCGATGCCCGGCGGGGGAGCGGCGACAGGGCGGATCAGCGGCCTTCCATGACGAGGGTGCGCGTCCCCCCTTCCGGGGTCCGGACGACAACTTCAACGGTGCGGCTGTTGCGGGTGACGGCTTTGACGAGGCAAGTGGTCGTCTGGTCCGTGGTGTAGTCGCGGACATCCACGTTTTCGCCTTCAACAGGCAGGGCATCGGGAATGATCTCCACCAGTTCCGTCGAATCGGCGTCAAAGCCGTCCCAAGCTGCCGCGGGCAGGGCAGCCAACAAGCAAGATGCGGGCACGAGGGCCCCGATGAGCAGGTGTTTCATGGCCGCTTCTGTAAATCGAAAATGCCGTCTTGGCAACCGCCGACAGAGGGGTGCGGCATGAGCGGCCTTGCCGACGGTCGCGGACGTGTGGTGGGCTACCTGCGCCTTTCCGTCACGGATCGCTGCAATTTCCGCTGCCTGTACTGCCACAGCAATGCCCGGCACAGTTTCATCCCGCATCCGCATATCCTTCGCTATGAAGAGATGGCGCGCATGGTGGGCATCATGTACGGGCTGGGCGTGCGCAAGGTGCGCCTTACCGGCGGCGAGCCCTTTGCCCGCAAGGGCTGCGGGGACTTCCTCGTCATGTTGCGGCGGCGCTTCTCGGGTATGGACTTGCGGGTGACCTCCAACGGGAGCCTTCTGGCGCAGCAGCTGGACGCGTTGCGCGCCGCACGGGTCAGCGCCGTCAATCTGTCGCTGGACAGCTTCGACCGGCAGACCTTTGCCCGCGTGACCGGGCGGGATATGCTGCCCACTGTGCTGGATGCGCTGGATTCCCTGCTGGCGGCCGGTATCGGCGTCAAGATCAATGCCGTCGGCCTGCGCACCATCAATGACGGGCAGATGGCGGACTTTGTCCATGCCGCGCGTACGCTGCCCATCGATGTGCGGTTTATCGAGTTCATGCCCATGGGGGGAGACACCCTCTGGAGCGAGGAATATTTCTGGCCCGCTGAGGCCATGCTGGCGGCGGCGCGTGCCTGTACGGAGCTCATCCCTGCCGAGAGCGAGGCGGAGAGCGCCGGACCGGCCCGCATGTTTTCCCTGCCGGGCGGCAAGGGGCGACTGGGTTTCATCACGCCGCTGAGCAATCATTTCTGTCATGCCTGCAACCGCCTGCGGCTGACCAGTGACGGGCGTCTGCGGACCTGCCTGTTTGCCGATCGGGAATATGCCCTGCGCCCGGCGCTGCGCCATCCGCGCCTTGTGGATGCGGATCTGGAACGTATGGTGCGGGCCGCCTGCCGCCACAAGCCGCTGGGCGTGGATATCCTGCGTGAACGGCAGGGCGCTGCGGTGGCCCTCAAGAGTATGCAGGGCATAGGCGGGTAGGGACGGCACAAAGCGCGACGTTGTGTTTAGGGCCTGTTAACACACATTTTACAAAATTTTCAATAAATAAGACAAATAAGCTGGATACGCTCCGCTTGATTTTGGGGCGAGGCTGCCTCGTGTCCCCGACTCTTCCCACGGTAAAAGCGCGCTGGGGAAGGGAGCGACCGAAAGGCGGCCCGCAGGGCCTTGCTCGTTAGGCGACAAAATGACAGCAGAGCGAGGGGGGCGCTTCCCCTCAAACAGGCAACGAATCGTGTCAACAGGCCCTCGAGCGTTTTTCCGTGAAAAAAGGCAAAACGCGAGGAGGCGGCACAGCGCCGCCCGGCCCAAGCCAAGCGGAATGACCGCGCTTTTCCGTGCAACGACAGGCCGTATGGGCGCGTGCCCATCCGGCAGCGGGCGGATGCCGCCGGAGTGAAGGAGAGGGATATGATCGCCTATCTGGAAGGATTGCAGGCCGAGGTCTGGGGCAGCTGCTGCCTGCTGGTGACCAGGGGGGGGGTGGGCTATGAGGTGGCCCTGCCGTCGCACACCCTGTCGGCCCTGCCGGGGCGCGGCGAGCCTCTGGCGCTCTACACCTCACTGGTGGTGCGCGAGGACGCGCAGGAGTTGTACGGCTTTGCGACCTTTGAGGAGCGACAGACGTTCGAGGTGCTGCTGTCCATCTCCAAGGTGGGCGCGCGCACGGCGCTGGCCATCCTGTCCATTTTCCGTCCCGACGATCTGCGCCGCATCGTTCTGGAAGATGACGTGCAGGCCCTGACGCGGGTGTCCGGTATCGGCAAGAAGACGGCGGAGCATGTTTTTCTGGAGCTGAAATACAAGCTCAAGGTGGAGGACGCGCCGCAGGCGGCTGTGCTTTCCGGCGGCGTCCGGCCGGGATCCGTCTTTCGGGACGTGCTGGACGGATTGGGCAATCTTGGCTATGGCGAAGAGGAATGCGCGGCGCTGGTCAAGGATATCTTGCACGCGGAGCCCGACCTTGACGTGTCCGGCGCGTTGCGCGCCGCGCTCAAGGCTCTGGCGCGCGGGCGGGCATGACATGCATTGGGGGCGAGCCTCCCGCCGTTCGGGAGTCCAACGGCGGGCCTGGCTACGGGCGCAATGAGCACACGAGAGAGTAGTTGAGCAATATGCCGATGGCTCAGGATTTTTTCCATCTTCCCGACGGGGCGGGGCTTTCCGAGGCGAGCGCGCTGGACGAAAGCGTGCGTCCGCACTCGCTGGCGGACTTTATCGGACAGGATGAACTGCGCGCCAATCTCCGGGTCTATCTGGATGCCGCCCGCGAGCGGGGCAAGGCGCTTGATCATACCATTTTTTTCGGGAATCCCGGTCTCGGCAAAACGACGCTGGCCCAGATCATGGCCTCGGAACTGGGCGTCAATCTGGTCTGCACCTCCGGGCCCGTGCTCGAACGCAGCGGCGATCTGGCTGCCATCCTGACCAATCTTTCCCGCAACGACATATTGTTCGTGGATGAGATCCACCGAATGCCCATTGCCGTGGAGGAGGTGCTTTATCCGGCAATGGAAGATTTCAAGCTGGACCTCGTCATCGGACAGGGCCCGGCCGCCCGTACCGTCAAGATCGATCTGGAGCCCTTCACGCTGGTGGGCGCAACGACGCGTATGGGACTCATCTCCTCCCCGCTGCGCGACCGCTTCGGCATCGTTGCCCGTCTGGAATATTACACGCCCCAGGACCTTGCCCGCATCGTCACACGTACGGCGCGCATCCTCGGCGTGGCCATCAGTCCCGACGGGGCGGAGGAGATCGGGCGGCGTTCACGCGGGACGCCCCGTATCGCCAATCGCCTGCTGCGGCGGGTACGAGATTTCGCGCTCGTCCACGGGCATGAGATCATCACCGGGCCACAGGCCGCCGAGGCCATGCAGCGCATGGACGTGGACCCGCTGGGGCTGGATCTGATGGACAGACGACTGCTGGAAGTGATCATCCGTCACTATGACGGCGGTCCGGTGGGCATCAAGACGCTGGCCGTCGCCTGCTCGGAAGAAGTGCGGACCATCGAGGATATTTACGAACCCTACCTCATCCAATGCGGCTTCCTCAAGCGGAGCCCGCGCGGGCGCATGGCCACGGCCAAGGCCTACAAGCACCTCGGTCTCCTCATGAATTAGAGCAATTCCACATTGAAAATGTGGATTGCTCGGGTAGTCGCGAGAGCGACTACCCGCAACCGAACACACGGAAAAACCACGCTTTTTCCGTAGTGTGAGGGCAGCGTCAGCATTGAAATCGGACACGATTTCAATGCGAATCCGCTCTACGTCCAGCCCACTATCGACCTGCCCTCAATGCGGGGAAGCTCTTTTCCGACGGCATACCATGAAGACAGCCCCAGTGGGGCAATGCGGTAAGGCGGTGTCGCGTGCCTTTTTTGGCAAAGCCCATCACGCTGGCCGATCTTTCGGGCAAGGAGATGCGGCTTTTTTTCGGTCGCTTGAAAATACCCTGCCATCGGCGTACGCTGTGGGGATGAAAACGAAAAAGGAAATCGCCAAACGCTACGGGGGCCTGTGCGTGGCCCTGTTCGTCTGCGCCTTGGGAGTGGCACTGATCACCAATGCGCACCTGGGCACCTCGCCCATCACCAGCCTGCCTTATGCCCTGACCTTCATGCTGCCGCTCAGTCTCGGTGCCTTCACCTTTCTGAGCAACATCATCTTTCTGGTCATCCAAAAGATGCTCCTGGGCAAGCAGTTCGGCATCGTCCAGATGATGCAGCTGCCTGCGGTGCTGGTATTCGGCATCTTCATCGACTTCTGGATGTGGGCAACGACGCCGCTCATCGCGGATAACTACCTCTGGCAAGTCTTCATGTGCGTTGCCGGGTCGGCCGTCCTCGGATTGGGCATCAGTCTGGAGATCGTCTGCAATGCCACCGTCCTGCCGGGGGAAGGCATGGTCATCGCCATTGCCTACAAGACCCGGAAGATGTTCGCCAACATCAAGATCCTCTTCGATATCACCCTGGTCATCAGCGCGGCGGCGCTGGCACTCGTGGTCTTGGGAGAAATCGTCGGCCTGCGAGAAGGTACTGTCCTTTCGGCCTTCCTCGTAGGACAGTTCGTGAAGCTGACCAGCGGTTGGGCACGACGGCTGAAGCCGCTTTTCTGGACCGCGCGACAGCGAAAGCAGGCCAGCGCGCGCCGTATCCCACGTTGAGAGCGAGGAAAAAAGGAGGTTGGACGACAAGGAGGCGTCAAAAACCTCCTTTTTAACATTTTGAAATAATAAAAGAAAAAAGAATAATAAAAAATCTCGAAAAAACTTCTTGACCTTTGTGGGGAAAGAGTCCATAAACGCTTCTCGCGCCGGACGGAAGCGGAAAGCGGACGGACGGGGCGAGAGTTTGACAAGCACAGAGAGAGCGCCGTGACGACGGGCGGACGAAGAGTTCGAGAAAGGATTTTTTCGGAAGCCGAAAAAAAGTTGTTGACAGCGAGAGCGAAAACGAATAGGTTCTCACCTCGCGACGACAACAACGCGTCGAGTGAAAGA
>NZ_CALVHE010000023.1 GCF_944327235.1 uncultured Desulfovibrio sp. | reverse complement strand
CTTGTTGGTTTGTCTGGTAACTTCCAACTTACCGAATGAGGAAAGGGTGAACAACCTATCGGAACACAACATCTAGAGCATCTTCCGTTTGAAACGCTTTGCGTTTCCAACCGGCGGCCTGTCGTTTCGTAGGAAAAACGCGGTTTTTGCGCCCACCTTGGGCCGGGCGACACTGTTGCCGCCGCTTCGCGTTCCATCTTCTTCAAAGGCAAAATACTTCAGGCAGGGCAGGGGACGGGATGAGTCGGCGGCAGGCACTGCCCAAGATCTGTCAAACGGACGGATATGGGCGCAAAGGTCCGTCAGGCCGCCTTTTGTTGGACTGGTGGTGTCGGACGCGGCCCTCCGGATTCACAGGCCGTTGCGACCCTTTGAGGGGCGTATCTGGTGGTCAGGGGTAGGTCAGGGCCGTCGCGTCGCCGGGCAGGGCATACGTCTGTCCGTCAAGCGACAGGATGATCCCCGGCAGCCTGTCCATGTGCTGCGGCATCATGCCGAGCGGTACGGCGTAGACTGTACGTCCGCTGTCGCCGTCCAGCAGTGCCCGTACCAGCGGCATACGGCTGGCGGCCAGACGCAGCCACAGCTCTTGCGTCGCGCGGTCCTGCGGCTCCTGCGCCAGCAGTTCCCGCGCCAGGACGATCTGCGTCGGGATGGGTAACATGCGTCGGGCATCCACAGGATTGAGACGCCAGACTTCCAGAGAAAAGGCGACCTCCGTCGGCAGGGGGGCGGCGCTGTCAAGCACCAGCCAGACCTGCGAGAACGTGGCATTGGGGTCCGCCGGGCTGGCGGCGAGCCATGCGTTGTCCAGACCGCGCTGCCGCAGAGCGTCAGGCACGCGCAGGATCAACGGGGAACCGGCCCGGGCGGCCGTGATCTCTCCGCGAGAGAACTGGCGCAGCGGTTCCGTCCATTCTTCCTGCCAGTGCGCATAGGCCATGCGTACGCTGCCCAGACCAAAGAACCATGCCACCCAGGGATTGGGCCAGTGCTGTGGGGAAAGGCGCAGGCTTTCGCCGCTCAGGACGGGTGCGGCTGTTTCCGACAGGGCGCGTACGGCGACCTGCGGCAGATGGGGATCGACCGTCAGCCGGGGGCTGCCGGGATAGTTGTGCTGTCCGAGCAGACCGAGACGCATGGGAGCATCCAGCGGCGTATAGGCTCGCCCCAGATCCCAGAGCCAGTTATAACGATCCTGGATATTGTCGCCGCTGATGACCCAGTCGCCTGCGGCAGCATGTTCCGCGGCCTGACGCCAGTTGGGGGTGAGGCAGAGGGCGAAAAGGGCGGCCGTCAGCAGCAGGGCGAGGCGTCCGCCGTGTTGCAGCAGTCGCAGATTCCAGCGGCCCAGCCACGGGTAGAGCGCAAGGATCAGGGTCGCGGCGCCGTAAATGGCCAACACGGAGGAAAGGCCTTCATCCGTCAGACTGAACGCATCGCCTGCCGCGTGCAAGGCCGTCATGCTCAGGGAGACGAGCACAAAGCCCGTAAGGGCAAGCACCGTCAGCCAGCCCGGCCGCAGAGGCGGTATGTCCGGCGCGAGCGGCTGTCCGCCGATGCGGCCTTCACCCAGCGCATGGGGCAGCAGCAGGGCCAGCGCCAGGATGGGGACGGCCCACAGAGGGAAGCGGAGTCCGGCAAGCCCCCGCCACCAGTCGCGCTGGAAATCTTCCCAGACCTCGGGCAAGGGATGGGCGGCCTGCGTGGCCCAGCGGCCGGGCGAGATGAAAACGATGAGGGTGCACACGGCCGTGACCAGCACTACCCGCAGCAGCTCCCGGCGCACAGGGTGTCGATGCAGCGCGGCCAGCAGCCAGGTGCCCAGCGCCAGCGCCAGCGCCGCGTGGGCGGACATCTCCCCCAGTCCGACCGTGAGGAAGGCGACCAGCATGGCCTGCCGACTGCGCCGCGTCCGGGCAAAGGGGTCCGCCAGCCAGAGACGGCAGATGGTCAGCAGGAAACAGAGCCAGAGGCCCCCGGGCAGGACGAGGGAAAGGCTCTGGGTCAGATTGTAGAACTGCTGGGCCTGCGGGTGGCAGGCGCATAGGCCGAGCATGGTCAGCAGACCGCAGAACAGCCCCAGCCTGTGGGGGATGGCGGGCGCGGCCAGCCGGGCCAGCCCGTAGACGGCCAGCCCGTAGCTCGCCAGCGAAAGCAGACAGATGGCCCCGTTGAGCAGCAGAGATTCCGGCGCGCGGCCCAGAAAGGTCTGCAGGAAGTGCAGTCCGTAGCGGCCCCCGGCGTACAGCCATTGCCTGCCCATCTCGTACAGGCCGCCGGGCAGGTCCAGGAAGCACATGGCGCGGCTCATGTGCTCGAAGTCCTGCCCCTGCGGGAAGACGAAGGCAAAGCCCCAGAAAAAGGGCAGCATGAGCACCAGCGCCAGCAGGCAGCACAGACGTGAGGGCCTGTACAGTTCCTCCGGGCGCAACAGGACCGCCGGACCACGCATGGCGCTGCCTAGCCTTTCACCACCCGCACGTCGCCCCGGGTCTCATTGGCGCGCCGCCGGAAGCTTTGCCGCCTGTCCTCTCCGTCTATCATGCCGGCCACCCATTCGGCCACATGCAGCACAGGACGCTTGTCATGCAGATTGATGAGGCAGCGGCCGATGCCGATCTTGCAGGAAGGACAGCCGACCAGCACGGGCGGGAGGGTGCCGCTCTTGCCCGCGGCCTCCGGTCCGTCGATGCCGGCAAAGGTCTGCTGCAGGCTGATCTGCTTGCGCGAGCGCAGCAGATTGTAGATCTGCGGCGAGGTCAGGGCCCCCATACCGGATTCGCCGCAGCAGCCGCTGTTGAGCAGCACCTTGGCGCCGGAGAAGTTGGACAGGGCGGCCACGATCTGCTTCTGTCCCTTGGCCGCCGGGATGCCCGCCCATTCGCTGTGGCAGGAGGCATGATAGACAAGGCTCGTGCCGGGGGGCAGGGGGTGCTCCAGCTGGTCTTTCTTGAGCAGCGGCAGGACGAGCTGGAGGATGTCCCGCTGGCCCAGGCCCGTGAATTGTTCGGTCAGGCCGATACGTTCCAGGCCGTCAAGGCAGGTGCCGCAGGAGGTCACCAGATGGGCCACCTCGAAGCCCTGCTTGCCCAGATTGCGGATCATGGCTGACAGGTACTGCCGGTTGTGGGAAAGATTGTCGTCAAAGGCCGTATCCATGCCCGCCGCCAGCAGCGGATAGCCGCAGCAGAGATGACGCGGCGGCACCGCCACGGCAAAACCGGCCCGCAACAGCAGCATGATGCTCGAAAGGCCGATGCGGTCATAGAAGAGGCCCCCGCCGCAGCCGGGGAAATAGATGACGCACGGCGTGCCCTGTGCGACCTCGGTGGGCGAGAATACCGACCCTCTGTGCAGGCGCAGCGCCTCGTACAGATTGGTATAGCCGACCTTGGGGCCGCGCCCGGAAAAGAGCGGGCTCTGCATCCGGCGCTTCCAGACCTCGGGGATGAAGCCCAGCAGACGGTTCTGCATCTTCTGCCCCAGCGAGGCCATCTTGGCGGCCTTGGGCACGCGGTTCTCCACGTCCCGCACCAGCCACTCCAGCGCCTTCTTCTTGAGAGGATGGCCGCCGGCATCCTCGTGCTCCAGCAGGGCCCGCAGGGACAGGGCCACATCGCCGGAGGGGATCTTGACCGGGCAATTGGCGCGGCAGCGACCGCAGGCCGTGCAGTGCTCCACGAGATCCCGCAGCCAGCGCAGGAGCTCGTCGTCGATGCTGCCCTTGTTGACCTGCGAATAATAGACCGCCTCGATGAGCATGCCGAGCACCATGTTCTTGTTGCGGGGATGGTACTGCATACTGCGTTCGGGGTAGTTCATGGGGCAGACGTGCTTGCACTTGCCGCAGCGCGTGCACACCTGCACGGCGGCCAGCAGGTCGGTGAGCTTCTCCTTGTCCGGCAGGCCGCTGTCGTTGATGTCGCGGATGAGATGGTTGAAGGAGAAGGTGAAGGGGCGCACGGGCAGCTCGCGGTGCACGAGCTTGGCCGGGTTCATGATGTCGCGCGGGTCGACACGCTCCTTGAAGGCCCGCAGGGCCTCCATCTTCTCCTTGCCGAAAAAGGCGATCTTGGTGATGCCGATGCCGTGTTCGCCGGAGACCTCGCCGCCCATCTCCTGACATTCGGCCATGACGCGGGCGGCCGTCTCCTCGGCTTCTTCCAGCATGTGATGGTCATTGGAGTTGACCGGGATGTTGACGTGGCAGTTGCCGTCCCCGGCGTGCATGTGGCTGGCCACCACGATGCGTCCGGCATCCATGTAGTCGCGTATCTTGTTGAGCTTGCGGGTCAGATGCGGATATTTCTCCAGCAGGCTGTCCATGTAGGTCTGCGCCCGCCCCCAGAGTTCGGTATCCGACAGCTCCGTGGCGCTGACATCGCCCGTGGCCACCTTGGAGGCAAAGGAGAATTCGCGGTTGAACTCCTTTTCTTCCATGGGGAAGCCGGGCAGGCGGCCTACCTCCTGCAGCGCGTAGCGATAGGCCTGCGCCGTGCATTCCAGATTGAGCTGCTCGAGGAAGAGCGCGAAATCCGGGATGCGGTCCATGGGGATGACCACGTCCTCATTGAGCTTGAAGCCGGAGGTGCGCTTGGCGATGGCGGACAGGCGGTGACGGTCTTCCCAGAAGCGTTCGGCCTCCTTGTCGTCCTGCGCCACGATGATGTCCACGTTTTCCTGCTCTTCCACCACGGACACGATGTCGCCCACGCACTTGTCCAGTAGATAGGGGTCGTCGCCGTCCACCTGCAGGATGATGACGGAGATGGGCAGATCCGAGAATTTGCGGGACTTGCGTTTGTAGTCGATGGCCTGGACGTACTTGGCGTTGAATTCTTCCAGCGCGGAAAGATGGGCGTAGTCGCCCTCTTCCCGGATACGGTTGCGCAGGCTCACCAGCTCGCGCACCACCACGGCCGCCGGATGCATGGAGCGGCCGAAAAATTCCAGCACCATGACGCGCTTGTAGCGCGGCTTGGGATGCAGGATGAAACAGGCTTCGGTGATGATGCCGTCCACCCCTTCCTTCTGCATACCGGGCAGACCGCCAAGGGCCTTGTTGGTCACGTCCTTGCCGAGGCCGGGCAGACGGATCTCGTCGCCGCGCAGGTGCACCACGTTGCGCACGCCGCCGCTCACGTCCTTGACCACGAAAACGGCCGTCTCTTCAGGCAGGATCTTGTGGCGGGGATGGTTCTCCCGCTCCACGGTGATGATCTCTCCCGTGGGCGTGACCATGCGCCACCACAGCAGATTGTCCAGTGTGGTGCCGTACTCGAAGGCCATGGGGCCGCCGGCGTTCTCCGAGATGTTGCCGCCGATGGAAGCGGCCTGCTTGGAGGCCGGGTCCACGGAGAAGAGCGCGCCTTTCTCGTCCACGGCGGTGATGACGGCCTGCGTGTTGGCCCCGGCCTGACAGGTGACCGTCATGGCCTCAAGGTCGATGGGGCCGATATGCGTCAGCCGCGCAAGGCTGACGATGACTGTACGCCGCCGCGCGGGCACGGCCCCGCCCGTCGCGCCGGAACCGCCGCCGCGTGGGATGAGGGCGAATTTCATGTCATTGGCCAGTTTGACCAGTGCGGCCACCTGTTCGGTATTGTCCGGCTCCACCACCAGCAGGGGCAGTTCCATGCGCAGGTCCGTGGCGTCGGTGGCGGTCTCCACGAGAGCCGCCGGATGGGTCAGCACGCATTCGGCGGGCAGCATCCCGCGCAGGGTGTCCGCCAGCCGCTGACGGAAATCGGCTTCCGCCTCGTAGGCGGACCAGAACATGGTGATGCCTTCGCTGATGGCCGTGGCGTAGTAATGCGCCAGCGCCAGCGCCTCGCGCTCAAAGCGTTCCCGCACGCTGGCACGCACCGTGTCGGCGTCGATGAAGGGATTGTAGGCCACCAGGAAGAGCTCTTCGGCTATGGCGATGGCCAGATGGCGCACGGATTCCGGCCACTCTTCGAAGTCGCTGATATTGATGCGCAGAATGCGGTTGACGACGTAATCGGGCGATATGGAGATATGCGGTCCCTTGTGGGCCATGACCTGTACCTACCTTGCGGGATGCGGTTGTCGGCGGCCTGTCGGGCCATGCGGGCACATGAAGGTTCGACAACCATGCGTGAAGCCGGAAAACTCTTTTTTATCCGTATCAATCCCGCTTGGCAAGCCGCCGCCATACGCCCCGGAGGGATGTTTTTCCCGCAAGGGCAGGACGGAGGACGGCAGGCGGGCGGGCCTTCGCGCCATGAGGTCAAATGACAGCATCCCGTCCGCGATGCGGCGCGGACGGGATGCTGAGTTTCCATCAGAAAGGAGAGACATCAGGCGGCTGCCTGATCGCTCCTGCGCCGCAACACGAGCATGGCGGCGATCATGACCACGAGCGCGACGCCGAGACTGGCGGGCAGGGACCCTCCGGTAAAGCCCGCCACCACATAGCCCACAAGGCTGCTGGCCGCCACGATGCAGGCATACGGCATCTGGGTGGACACATGTTCGATGTGGGTGCAGGCCGCGCCGGCGCTGGAAAGGATGGTGGTATCGGAGATGGGGGAACAGTGGTCCCCGAACACGCTGCCGGCCAGCGTCGCGGAAAGGCAGACCAGCACCAGGCTGGGATCCACCTGCTGGGCCACAGGCACGACGATGGGGATGAGGATGCCGAAGGTCCCCCAGGCCGTCCCCGTGGAAAAGCTGAGGAAGCCCGCCAGCACGAAGATGATGGCCGGCAGCAGGCCGCCGGTCATGCCGCCGTCGGCCTCCACCAGGGTACGCACATAGGCGGGCGTCTGGAGCAGGTTCTGGCAGACGCCGGAGATGGTCCAGGCCAGCACGAGGATGATGTTGGCGGGCATCATGGCCTTCATGCCCTGCGTGGCCCCGTCCATGAAGGTCTTGAGGGACATGCGCCCCAGAGCCACGAACTGGATGAAGGCCACCACCATGGCGCCGAAGGAGGCCAGCACGAGGGCCTTGGCGGCCGTGCAGTTGCCGAAGGCCGCGGCAAGGGTATGATACTGCGGGTCGTCGCCCCAGTAGCCGCCGTTGTAGAGCAGGGCCAGCACGGCAAAGACGATGAGGCTGCCGATGGGCACGAGCATGTCGGCCAGATGGCCCTTGCCGGTGACTTCGGGCTGACGGCGGGACTCTTCGCTCTCTTCCCCGCTGGCGCCCACATCGCCCTTGAGGGCCTTTTCCTCGGCCTTGCGCATGGGCCCGAAGTCGAAGCGGCCCAGACAGACCATGACGACCATGACCAGCGACAGCAGCGCGTAGAAGTTGTAGGGGATGGTGGAGACGAAGGCCGCGAAGTCGCTTTCAAAGGCGCCGGTGGCCTTGAGATTGCTGCCGACTGCCGCCGCCCAGCTGGAGATGGGGGCGATGATGCAGATGGGAGCGGCGGTGGCGTCGATGATGTAGGCCAGCTTGGCGCGGGAGATGCGGAAGCTGTCCGTCACGGGGCGCATGACCGTACCCACGGTGAGGCAGTTGAAATAGTCGTCGATGAAGATGAAGACCCCGAGGCCGGAGGTGGACAGCATGGCCGAGCGTCGGCTCTTGATGTGGCGCGTTGCCCACTTGCCGTACGCGCGCGTGCCGCCCGCCATGGCGATGACGTAGACCAGCGCGCCCAGCAGGGTACAGAACAGGATGATGTTGAAGTCCAGCTTGCTGACCATGACGGCGAAGGCCGTTTCCACAGGTTTGACCAGCAGGGGGCCGGTACCGGTGCCGATGGTGTGGATGACGGTCCCGCTGAGGATGCCGAGGAAGAGCGAGGAGATGACTTCCTTGGTCAGCAGGGCCAGGGTGATGGCGATGATGGGGGGCAGCAGCGACAACCAGCCCGCGGCTTCAAACGGCTCCATGATGTCTCCAGATGGGGCTTGGGTAGGGGGATCAGGAATTCTGACTCATGATAAGCTCGACCTCATCCACGCTGAGGCCGGCATTGCGGGCGATCTGTTTGGCGGAGAGGCCCTTCCGCTGTCCGTTGAGGATCAGCTCGCGGAGGAACTGCGGCGAGCGCGTGATGCCCTCGGCCTGATCGAGCAGGCGCCGCAGGTCCTGGGCCCGCTGTTCGAGCTTTTCGTCGAGGCTGCGCAGTTCCGCCTGACGCTGGGCAAAGGTCGCCACGATCTCTTTTTCCAGACGGGCGTTCATCTCGATGCGGGCGAGCAGGGCCTCCTGATTGCCCTGCAGGGTGTTGAGCAGCCGCTCCGAGTTGCGCAGTCGCAGATAAAAAAAGAGGACGCCGCTCAGGATGAGCAGTTCCATGATGGAAAAGAGGATGATGAGGCCAAGTTGGAGATAGTCGTTCATACGCGTACGTTCAGAAGGTTTCCCACCAGCGGCGAGCCGGAGGGGCGGGGTTCTTCTTCATCTTGCGGCACAAATGGCGGCCTGCGCCGTCTACGGCTGCCGAACTGTGCGCCCTGCTGTCCCTGATCGCGGGCATCTGTATTGATGGCGCTGCCCTCGCTCTTGGGTTCACTCTTTTCGACCTGCTGCATCTGCTGCTTGGCCATTTCTGTGGCAAGCGCCTGCGACATGGCCAGAGCGGCCTGCGGCGCGTTGGTCGTTGCCGATACCAACGGCGCGGCAAGCCCGGTCTGGGCGTACAGCACGGCCATGGTGGATTGGATGCTCACCGGTTCCCCTCCCGGACAGGCTTCCGTCCCTTTCTTGGAATAAATGTTGATGCGCCCCGACCGCGCGGCCTGCCGGCCGCCTCCGTCTGTCATGGCAGGGATTGGCTGCGTTCGCCAGGCGAACTCCCGCCCCGCAGGGGGCCGCGCGCAAGCTTCCGTTCCCTTCGGAGATTGCTGGCGGCGTGTTGCGGCCTTCAGGCGCTCTCTCTATTCATCCCTCGTGTCAAGGTTTCCTCCGCGTGTCTGCCGGAAGGCTTCCGGCATCAGTGCCCCAGGTAACTCTCCATCAGGACGTCCTCGATCTGTCCGAGGGTCAGGTAGCTGTTCACCACGGACGTGAGGTCTTTCTTGATGGTCTCTCTGTTGGCGGCAGCCAGCAGGAAATCCAGAGATTTGTTGCGCAGATAGTAGTACATGGCGTCACGGACCGTCATGAGCTGCTTTTCGATTTCCTTGTTGATCATTTCCGTCTTGGCGATGGTGGAAAAGCGGCAGACGAGGAAATTGGTGCCACCCTTGTCATCCTTTACCGGGACCCAGAACGGTTCCAGTTCATAGATGAAGTCCTGTTCCACAGGAGCGGCCTCCGGCGGTTTGACCACGATGACCTCGGGCTTCGGCGGCTCCACCACCGGCGGCGGCACGCGGAAGAAAAACCACCAGACAGCCGTCGCCGCGAGCACGACGAACAGGCCGATGCCGCCGATAATGAGCTTTTTCTTGCTGTTGGGAGCTTCCTGCACCACCGGCGCGGGGGCTGATGACCGCCGCTCCACGGGGGGCAGGGGCTTTTCCTCCGGCTCACGCAAGAAAGGCGCGTCATCAAGATCCAGCTCGACCTTGCCGCCGGCTGCTGCCGACGACGAGGAGACTTCGACCTTGATATCGTCTTTTTCCTTTACCTTGTCGTCCGCCACGACTTCCTCCGGACACCAGTACGAACCATGCAGCGGCCTCCCTCATGCGGGGGAGGCTGTGCGGCAAAAAAAGGGCAACGACAGGACAGGGCCCGCCGCTGCCACCAAAACATGCAGGCCAGAACGATGCGCCTACTGAAAGATCTTGTCGATCTTCTGTTTCATGGTATCGGCGGTGAAGGGCTTGACGATGTAGTTGGACACCTTGGCCTGCACCGCTTCGATGATGTTTTCCTGCTGGGCTTCAGCGGTGACCATCAGGAACGGGATGTCGGCGAACTGTTCGCTGGAACGGACCTTGCGGAGCAGGTCGATGCCGGTCATCTGGGGCATGTTCCAGTCGGAAACGATGAAGTCGATTTTTTCCCGGTTGAGCACATCCCACGCCGTCGTGCCGTCATCGGCCTCCACGACGTTGTTGAAGCCGATCTGGCGCAGGATATTGCGAACGATGCGGCGCATGGTGGAAAAGTCGTCCACGATGAGAACGCGCATATTGGTATCATACGACATGAGCATCTCCTCCCTTGATTCCGCCCGGTGGCGGCAAACTAAACAATGACCGCGCAAACACAGGCCCTGACGCCGCGCTACGGCAGAGGGCTGTCCCCATACTGATTGAGAAATTCCTTGCGCAACCGGTTGAGGGCCTGGGAATGCAACTGCGAGACGCGCCCTTCGGTTATGCCCATGACTTCGGCCGTTTCCCGCATGTTGAGTTCATCCGTGTAATAGAGTGACAATACCAACTTTTCCCTAGGTGTCAAACGGTCAATGAGGGGGGCTATGCGCTCGATCATCTCCTGATGCGCCGTGGAAGAAAAGGGCTGTCCGCCGTTTTCTCCCCCCTCGCCGGAAACCGTGTCCTGGATGGCGTCCAGCGAGAGCCAGAGCTGATTCTGCAGCGCTTCGAGTCCCTGCCGCACATCACGCAGCTCAAGGCCGGTCATCTCGTGCAGCTCCTCTTCCGTCGCCTGTCGTCCCTCCTCGAATTCCACTTTCCGCATGGCTTCGTCCAGCACACGGATGCGCTGCCGCAGCGAGCGGGGGAACCAGTCGAGCCGGCGCAGCTCATCCAGCATGGCCCCCCGTATACGGGTCTCGGCATAGGTCTCAAAACGTATGCCCAGCTGCGGGCGGAACTTCCCGAGCGCTTCCATGAGGCCCAGCGTACCGGAGCTGATCATCTCGTTCAGCTCCACGCTCCGCGGCAGCTTGACCTTGAGGCGCAGCGCCAGAAAGCGGATCTTGGGCGCATAATGCCGCACGACGGCCTCCTGCTCCGCCGGGGAGAAATCTTCCCAGGCGGTGGCGCCGGTCTCAAGTGCCTCCCAGGGGGCGGACTCGTCTGTTCGTGCCGTCACGGTATGCATGTCCAGGCTCTGCGTTCGACGCTTCAGGTCATGGATGGCGCTGTCTGTTCTCCCCGCTCAGCAAAACAGCAGTTTTTTCCAGAAGAACTTGATGTTCCCGTCAAGCTGCCGGGCCACGTCCCACTGGCTGATGGTGTCCGCAAGCTGGTCGATGGCCTTGGCGGCGGGGCTTTCCGGCTGGGTCTCGCACAGGGGCTTCTGCGCCAGTACGGACTTGCGCATGGCCGGATCCCGCGGGATGAAGCCGGCGAAGTCCAGAGAGACGCCGCTCAGGAAGGTATCGCAGGCCTGATGCAGGCGGGCGAAGATCTCCTTGGCCATCTTCATGTCCGGCACCATGTTGACGCAGACCTTGAAGTGCTCCACGCCGTGCGTGAGCTTGAGCACCTTGATGAGGGCATACGCATCCGTCAGCGAGGTGGGTTCGGGCGTCAGCAGCACGAGGCGTTCCTGCACGGCCAGATTGAAATAGAGCACGTTGTCGTTGATGCCGGCGCCGGTATCGACGATGAGATAGTCCACATGGTCCTCGAGTTCGTCCACGGCTTCGAGCAGTTCGAGCTTCTGGCCGCTGGAAAGGGTGAGCATGTCGCTCACGCCCGACGAGGCCGGAAGGATGGAGAAGCCGTAAGGCGTCGGGAAGAGTATCTCCTTGAGGCTCGCCCCTTCGTGGAAAAGGTGGAAGAGGTTCTTGGCCGGCGTCAGGCCCAGCAGCACGTCCACGTTGGCCAGACCGAGGTCAGCATCGATGAGGACGACTTTTTTGTTCTTCCGCGCCAGGCACAGGGCCAGATTGACGGAGAGGTTGGTCTTGCCCACGCCGCCCTTGCCGGATGTTACGGAAAATACGAGAGGGAAATCGCCGCTCATGCTTATGCTCCAGGCTGGGGGGTAGAAGTTGCGATTCCGGCGGGGTCGCCGGGGAGTTGCCGTTTGAAGATCAGCCGCCAGATCAGCGGCTCGGTTGCGGACGCAAGGCTTTCCTTGAGCTCGGAACCGTAGGAAAGTCCGGAGACGGGCAGCCCTGTGGCACAGGCCACATTGACCAGGCTGCCGTAGCTGGCGGCTTCATCGAGATGGGTCCAGATGATGCTGGCGGGGCCTTCGGTGCGGTAGCGTTCCAGGAAATGATCCATCTGCACGCCGGAGAGCAGGGGGGTCAGCACCAGATGCGTGGCGCATTTCAGCTTGGTGAGGCCCATGCTGGCCCGCCATTCGCTCAGCGTGCCGTGACGGCCCAGCCCCGGCGCATCGATGAAGACAAGAGCCGCCTCACGGCTGGCGCGCAGGGCCTTCTCCATGCTCGCGGGGTCCGAGGCCTCCAGATAGAGGAAGTCCGAGAGTTCGGCCCAGTGTCGCAGCACCAGGCGGCCGTTGCCGCGCAGGCAGTCGGCATTGATGAAGGCTATGCGGGCGTCGGGATCCCGCTGCCGCCATTGCAGGGCGTAGCGCAGGGCCGTGGTGGTCTTGCCGTTGCCGAAGGGACCGGCCATGATATGCCAGCGCTGCGGCCAGCCGCCCGCCCCCCAGCCCTGTACCGGGACCATGCCGCACAGACATTCCAGCACCGAGCTGCCGGGCTGGGCCAGCAGATGCTTGTAGAGATCCACCGCCACCGCATCGGAGATGCCTTCCCGCTGGAGGTATTCCAGCGCCACCCGCTGGCGCGGCGTCAGCCGGTCCATCTGGATGGCGGGCTTCATCAGGGCAAAGATCTGCTCCTTGATCTGCAGCCAGTCCTTGTGCCAGTCGCTCCAGCCGCTGGGCATACCGTCTCCCGGCATCGTGCCCACGGGCTGCTGCGCGCTTACCGGATTACGGTCGATACCCGCCGTGATCTCGTGGCATATCTCCCCGTTTTTCTTGAAGGTGCGATTGCCGATGATGACAGCCTCAGGCCCCATTTCCGCCTTGATGCGGGCCAGAATTTCCTGTGAGCTGGCACCCGTGAATGTTCTTACTTGCATGCACGCATTCCTTAAGAAGCATCTTGCCCGCTACGGGCTTCGCATAAAACCCCTGCCCCGAACGCCTCCATGAGGTGCTCCGACCTTCGGCAGGCCGCGGATCGCCGTCTCCCCCCGGACGATCATTGGCCGCGCTGCTCTGTCTGACCTTCCGGCGACAGCCGCGGACGGCAAAGGCGCGGGAAGGACGGGCCGGACTCTGCCATGCCTGTCTGCTGACAGGCGGCATACCCGGAAGTGGTCGAAGGCACAACCAGAAAGACATAGAGTCTTGTGTCTGAAATGTCTAGACCCTTATCCTTTCCCTCCCCTGTCAGACTCCTGACGCGGGGCGGTATACTCCTCTGTGCGGGCCGGTCGCCGCGTGCCGTTCCCGCACGACGGTCCCACCCCGCGGGGCGGCGGAGCGCCGCCTTATTCCGCGCCCACGGTGCCCACGCTCTGCAGGCGGATGTCCGGCGGGATCTCCGCCTGAGAGATGACCGGTACCGCCGGCAGGAAGCGCGTGACCAGCTGGGCAAGATGCGGACGCACGGGCGGACTGGTCAGTACGACGGGCTGGCCGTCGGTATTGACGGCATTTTCCACCGCCGCATTGATATGCTGGATGAGGCGTTGCGCCGTAGCCGGATTGAGCGAAAGGAAGGTAGCGCCATTGTCCGCCTGCCGGATGGCTTCCTGCAGCATACGTTCCGTCTGCCCGGTGAGGGTCAGCACAGGCAGGGTCCCCTGACTGTCCAGATAGGAGCGGACGATGGAGCGGGAAAGCCGTTCGCGCACGTATTCGGCCAGCACGTCGGGATTCTTCACGCCGCCGCCGTAGTCGCCCAGGGTTTCCACGATGGTAAGCATGTCGCGGATGCTGACGTTTTCGCGCACGAGGCTCTGCAGCACCTTCTGTACCGTGCCCAGCGGCAGCGTGCCCGGCACCAGATCTTCCACGGCCTTGGGGGCCGTCTTGCCCACGGTATCCAGCAGGCCCTGCACGGCCTGACGGTCCAGGAACTCGGCCAGATGGCGCTTGAAGACTTCCGTCAGGTGGGTGGCGATGACCGTCGCCGGATCGACCACCGTATAGCCGGCCATCATGGCTTCTTCCCGCTGGCTGTCGGGGATCCAGAGGGCAGGCAGGTTGAAGGCCGGTTCGCGGGTCTCGATGCCGCGGATCTGCGTATTCACGTTGCCCGGATCCATGGCCAGGAAGTGATCCACGAGGATCTCCGCCGTGGCGACCTGATTGCCCTTGATGAGCAGGGCGTACTGGCCGGGCTTGAGCTGCAGGTTGTCACGCAGGTGCAGGGAGGGGATGACCACCCCCATGTCCAGAGCGAACTGCCGACGGATGGAGCGGATACGGGAGAGCAGGTTGCCGCTCTGTTCCTCGTCCACCAGCGGGATGAGGCCGTAGCCCACTTCCAGTTCCAGAGTATCCAGCGGCAGCAGGGCCTGCACTTCTTCCGGCGTGTCCGCCGTGGGGCTCTTGCCCTTGCCCTTGCCCGCGCCCTTGGCGCCGCCTTCGGCTTCCTTGGCGTCTTCTTCGTTGCGGGCCGTGACGCGGGCGGCGATGAAGACCAGACCGGCAAGGATGAGGAAGGGGAGGGTAGGCAGGCCCGGCACCAGCGCAAAGACCACCAGCACGCAGGAGACCAGCTTGAGGGCGCGGCTGTTGAACGTGAGCTGGGCAAGGAACTCTTCGCCCATCTTGGCTTCGGAGGCCGCGCGGGAGACCAGCAGGCCCGTACCGGTGGACACGACGATGGACGGGATGGTGGAGACCAGACCGTCACCGATGGTCAGCAGGGAATAGGTGGTGAGGGCCGTGTTCCAGTCCATGTCCTTCTGCACGACGCCGATGATGATGCCACCTATGAGGTTGACCATGGTGATGAGCATACCGGCGTTCACGTCCCCGGACACGAACTTACAGGCACCGTCCATGGCGCCGTAGAAGTCGGCTTCCTTGCGCAGGGCGTTGCGGCGCTCCGTAGCTTCTTCCTCACCGATGAGACCGGCGTTGAGGTCGGCTTCGATGGCCATCTGCTTACCGGGCATGGCGTCCAGAGTGAAGCGGGCCGCCACTTCCGCGATACGGGTGGTACCGGAGGTGATGACGACCTTGTTCAGGATGAACAGGATCATGAAGATGACGCCGCCGACCACATAGCTGCCGCCGACCACGAACTCACCGAACGAACGGATCACTTCCCCGGCGGCTTCCACGCCCATGTCCCCATTGAGCAGGATGAGACGTGTGGAGGCCACGTTGAGCGCCAGTCGGAGCAGGGTGGTCACCAGCAGCAACGACGGGAAGATGGTGAACTCCAGCGGGGAGGTCATGAACATGGTGGTCATGAGGATGAGCAACGAGATGGAGATGCTCACGCAGAGCATGATGTCCAGAAAGAAGGTCGGCAGCGGCACCAGCATGACAAAGAGGATGACCACCACGCCCACGCCGAGCATGACGTCGCCCTGTTTGGCAAAGCGACCATAATCAAGTTTGGGAAGACTGACTGACGCCATTTTTCTGACACCTCAATTCCGCCTCTCCGCCCCGGCTGCCGCGCGGGGGATGACGGACGAAAACGCCCGCCATCAGCGGTTTCTGGGCTTCAGCCGCCAGATGCTCGCCAGCACCGCGGCCACCGCCTTGTACAAATCTTCGGGGATCATCTCCCCCACCTCGACCGACTTATACAAAGCTCGTGCCAAAGGGACATTTTCCCGGATGGGGACACGATTTTCGCGGGCGACTTCCTTGATCTTCTCGGCCAGGCGGTTCACCCCCTTGGCCAGCACCACCGGCGCGGGCGCTTCCGAGGGGTTGTAGCTCAGGGCCACGGCGATATGGGTCGGGTTGGTGACCACCACGTCGGCCTTGGGCACATCGGCCAGCATTCGCCGGGCCATGACCTCCATCATCTTCTGGCGCTGCTTCTGCTTGATGACCGGGTCGCCTTCGGCCTGCTTGCGCTCGTCCTTGACTTCGTCCTTGGTCATCTTGAGGCTTTCGTTATAGGCGTAGCGGCTCTGCCAGACGTCGAAGATGGCGATGGCGATGAGCGGGATCATGGAATATTTGACGACCTTGAGAGCCGTTTCCAGCATGTAGGCGGCCACACCTTCCGGGGTGGCATAGTACATGGGCAGGAAATTGAGGTATTCCGTCCAGAGGATGAAGCCGGGGATGATGCCCAGGATAAGGGCGAAGACCAGACTCTTCAGGGCGCGCAGGACGGTCTGCGGCGAAAAAAAGCACTGTTTGAGCCCGCGCAGGATGTTGAAGCGCTCAAACTTGAACTTGAAGACCTTGAAGGTCCAGAGCTTGCCCACCTGCAGCCGCTGGGCCAGATAGCTCAGAGCGGCCAGAAAGAGCAGCACCGGCATGAGCAGATAGGCGATGTCGATGCTGAGGGAGAAGAAGAGGGCATAGACGGTTTCTTCGGTAACATTGAAGGTGGGGGCGTTTTGCAGGAATTGCCGGAAGATGAGCTTGATCTTGTCCGACATGGGGCCAAGCCACAGATTGAGGATGATGAGCCCCCCCACGATGCTCACGACCTTGCCAAGTTCCTGCGACTTGGGGACGTTGCCTTCCTGGCGCTGCTTGCGCTTGCGCTTGGGGGTGGCTTCTTCCGTTCTGCTGGGGTCGGACTGCTTACCGAACATGCGCTCGTTCCTGGGTAAGAATCGTTATGCACGGGAGGAGGCACGCCGCCGGGGCGGCGTCCCGGCCATCCTCAGCGCGACAGAAAATGATGCAGCAGCCAGCTTAGCAGTGGCGCCAGGATGATGACCGTATAGAGGCGCACGATATGGAAGGCCATGACCGCCGGGGCGTTGTCGCCCATGTCCACGGCCATGCCCACCACGGCCTGCAGGCCGCCGGGGCTGGTAGCCAGCACGGAGCTGGCCGCGTCCATGCCCACCTGACGAGAGACGAACCAGGCGCCGAGGCAGCCCGCCAGCACGAGCAGCAGGGTGGAACCGATCATGAGGCCCGCCATCTTGCGGATCTCCAGCAGGCCCTCCTGAGTCAGCATGTTCCCGACGAAGATGCCGATGGCGATCTGGGATGCCAGCTGGAAGGACAGGGGCGTCGCGGTCATGACCTGACCCAGCAGCTTGACGCCCAGCACGGCCAGCACGGCCCCGAACATGGGCCCGCCCGGCACATGCAGCCAGTGGAACAACAGGCCGCCTGCCGTCCCGGCAAGGGCGATGAGCGGAAAAGCGTACGACATGCGAACCTCCTGCAACCGGAAAGTGCAATATGATACGCCTGTTCCGCGGCAATCTCAAGCCGCCTCACGCCTCCCCGGCCGGGGCCGTTTGGGGATGGGGGCTCTACTCGCGGGCGGCCGGCGGAGTATGGTCTCTTGTCTTTTCCCCGCCGCACATGTAGAGTGTCGCTATCGCCATCCTGCGATGGTGGATCGCGGCATGCCGGCACGGGGCCGTATATCTGTTGTGTTGGAGAGGCGTGAAAATGGCCATGTGCATGTGTGGCCTCGCAAATGGGGTGAAATTCCAGCGCAAGGGAGTTCCCATGATTTCGCGCAAGTCTCTCTCTCTCTCTCTCTCTCTCTCTCTCTCTCTCTCTCTCTAACTCGCGCGCGTGCGCCATACATACGCGAATTAGGTCGCGGACTTGCCGCATCAGGCGAATTGCGATGGATTCCCGCGTGCGCGGAGTAATTCAGAGGTCGTAATGCCTATGCAGATAGTCGAAAGCATCAAGCAGCAATTGACCCCCTTTTCGCCGGGGTTCTGGTTCCTTGACGGCCATTCGGTTAAGATGGACGACCAGGCGCGAACGCTTCTTCAACTTGACTCCCCTGAAGTGGCGCTGGAAGATTTCCTGAAAATCATTGACGAGAGCTCGGCTGATTTTTTGCGGAAGTTTTCTTCTTCCTTGCATGGAGACACCCTGGTGCTCAAGTTCACCATGAAGCATTCCCCCGAAAAGTGGATACTCATCCAGGGAGGCGTTCTGAACAGGGATTCCTCGGGAAGGGTGACATGCTGCTCCGGCTATTGCGTTGAACTGCGAACGAAATTTTCTTTCCCGCGGCTTTTCCAGACCAATGAGATGGGCATATGGGAGTGGGACGGCATAACCGGAGAGTGCCGGTTTTGCGACAGCTACCGCGCTATGCTGGGTTACGATGCGAGGGAGCATTTCCCCGTGACTTTCGAGGAATGGGCGACCATCGTCCATCCCGACGACCTTGATGCTGTGGATTTTCAGCGAGAGTTGGCCGTTCATCCCGAATTCGGCGACAGCTTTGAATGTTCGATCAGGCTCAGGCACAAGAATGGGCATTATGTCTGGACCATCGGATCGGGCTTCGTCACGCAGCGCAACTACCTCGGGCACGCCGTCGCTCTTCGCGGAACGAACCAGAGCGTGGAGATAATCCGGCAAAAATATGAGACCTCTCTGCGGGATGCCAAGCTTGATCCGATGACGCGCATGTACAACAGGGATTTTTTCAAAAAGGAGTGGCTCGAAATCCTACAGAGCAACGTGTTCCCCATAAGCTTTTTGTACATTGATATCTGCGGCCTGAAAATGGTCAACGACACCCTCGGCCATGCGCAGGGTGACAGGATGATCCTCACAGCGGCTGAGCTTGTTGACAAGGTCATCCAGATGCCCAAATTCTCCATCAGGATGGGGGGGGGACGAGTTCCTTATCATCCTGCCGAACTGCACGGCCGCGCTTGCCGCCGAGTGCGCGAAAAATCTGAAAAAGGCGCAATTGCTGCGCGGTGACCAGGAATTTCCCGTGCTGTTTGCCGCCGGAACGTCATCGATGATCATAAAAGCGGAATTGCGGGAATTCATTTCGGCCGCTGAACGGGAGATGCAGCGCAACAAGGAACATTCCCGCCGTGAAGATCGGGCTTTCCTGCTTGATTATATTGAACGCTTCCGAGGAGAGCGGGTCTCGTACACTGATGATCGTATCAATGCCGGAGACGGAAGCTGAAGTGCCCGTCCCGTGACCGCCGCGGACTGTTCGTTTCGCTTTCACATGGGCTGCTCTGTCGCCGCCGTTCCGGCCAGGGCCTGTGGACGCCATTCGCTGCCTGTTTTGGGGGAAGGGACCCCCTCCGCCGGCGCGGGAGCGGGGTTTCCTCCCCCCAAGCCCCTCCCGCCCCGGCGGCGACCGAAAGGCCCGTTGCGACTGCGGGAAGCCGCGGGCATCGACAGCGACGCGAGGGGATCCCCCCTCCCCCAGAACAGGCAGCGAATGGCGTAGACCGACTCTCATGGAGAAGGGGAAACGTTCTTCATCAGGCGGACGGCTCGGCCTTGCCGCGCGCATCCTCGCCGTCCGGCGTCCCTTCCTCCTCGCGCCACCACCAGCGGGCCCGTCGGCAGAGCAGGTCGATGTCGCCGCCCGCGGCCACGTTGAGCATCTGCCGGTACTGGCGGACGGCCTCGTGGCTGTAGGGATTGGCCTCGAAGAGGGCGCAGAACATGGCCCCGTCCTCGGTGAGCATCTTGCGGGCCGCCGCCTGCCGTCGCCGGAAGGACGGCGTGATGTACGGCAGCAGCTCCTCGTCCCCGGCCAGCAGGGCAAAATAGGCCAGCGTGGTGATGAAGTTCATGTTCTGGACGCGGGCCATGGCCCGGTCGTGCGCCTGCGCCGTGGTGCGGAAGCAGCGACAGCCCAGCGCGGCGAAAAAGTCCTCCACCTTGCGGACGGCCTCGTCCGGGGTGTCGGCGGCCGGGGTGACGGCCACGGGCAGTTCCTCGCCCTCGGCGGGGCGCGGTCCGAAGAGCGGATGCGTGCCCACCACGGCATGGGGCCAGACTTCGCACATCTGGCGCATGGGCTGTTCCTTGACGCTGACGATGTCCGACAGCACGGCCGAGGGCGGCAGATGGGGACGGAGCAGCGTCGCCGTTTCTTTCAGGGCCGCGGCCGGGACGCAGAGCAGGACCAGCTCGGCCCCCCGGCAGGCGGCGGCAACGGCGTCAGGGGCAAAGAGCGCTGTCCCCCTGCCGGAGACCGCCACGCCGAAGGCTTCCGCGGCGGGCTGATCGTCGCTGATGTCCAGCGGCGCCACGTCCAGACCGGCCGCGCGGGCGCGCCGCAGCAGCATGTCGCCCATGCGGCCGCGGCTGCCCACCAGAACGATCTTGCCCTTCATCGGATCTGCTCCCAGCACTGCCAGAAATCGGGGAAGGACTTGTCCACCACGGCGGGATTGTCCAGCCGTTCCCGCATGTTGATGGTGGTGTCCCGCAGGGAGAGCAGCGCAAGGGACATGGCCATGCGATGGTCGTTATGGGTGCAGAGCGCCACCTCGTCCGGCAGCACCGGGGCCTTGAGCCCGAAACTGCGTCCGGCCAGACCGTGGATGAGCAGCCCGTCGGAGAGCTCGTCCACCATGACGCCGGTCTTGCGCAGTTCCTCGGCCGGAGCGCGCAGGCGGTCGGACTCCTTGAGGCGCAGATGGGCCACATTGCCGATGCGGGTAGAGCCCTGCGCGAAGCCCGCCAGCACGGCCACCGTGGGCACGAGATCGGGGCAGTCGCCCATGTCGAGCTGCACGCCGTGCAGGGCGGAGGGGTAGACCGTCACGCCGGTCTCGTCCGCGTCCACGCGAGCGCCCATGCGGCGCAGGATGTCCAGCATGGCGCGATCGCCCTGCAGGGAATCCCGGCGCAGCCCTTCCACGCGGACGGGGTGGCGTCCCACGGCTCCGGCGGCCAGCAGATAGGAAGCCCCGGACCAGTCTCCTTCGATGACATGGCGGCCGGGCCGGTAGGTCCCGGGCTGTACCGTGATGCGCAGGCAGCCCGGCGTCGCCTGGCGCAGTTCCCGCCAGGACTGTCCGGGCAGGGCCTGCCATGTCCCGTCGGGGGCGGGGCGCGTCTCCACCGTGAAATGCTGGCCGAAGTCTTCCAGACATTGCAGGGTCAGGCCCACATAGGGCCAGGAGACAGCCTTGGTCCCGCCCAGCGTGATGGTCAGCGGCGAGGGACAGAGCGGGGCCGCCAGCAGCAGTCCGGAAAAGTACTGGCTGGAAGCGTCCATGCCCAACGTGATGTCCCCCTGTACCCGTTCGGGATGCAGACCGGCGGCGTGCAGCAGCAGAGGGGGACAGTCCGGGCGGCCCTCATGGCGGATCTCCGCGCCCAGCCGGGAGAGGGCTTCCGTAAGCTCTCCGATGGGCCGTTCGTGCATACGTTCGGCCCCGTGGATGCGGAACCAGCCCTGCCCGGCGGCGAGCACCGCCGTGAGCAGGCGGCAGGTGGTGCCGGATTCGTGCACATCGCAGGAAAGGGCGTGAGCGGCGTTGCCGCCGCCCTGCGGACGCCGCATACCCGTGACCAGCCATTGCGCCGAAGCATGGCCGCTGTGCCCCACCACTTCAAAGCGCGCGCCCGCGCTCATGAGGATGGCGCGCGTCTGCTGCAGGTCGCGGCTTTCCAGCACATGTTCCAGCGAGGACTCGCCGCAGGCCAGGGCCGCCGCGATGCAGTAACGGTGGGAGAGGGACTTGGAGGCCGGCGCCGTGACGTTACGCATGGTCGTCATCCTTGTTGTTGTCCGGCCGATCGAGCTGGGGGCCGGTGGGGTAGCAGCCGAGGATGCGGAAACTGGTGCAGACCTCGTGCAGCTTTTCAAGCAGTTCCGCGTATTGCGGCGCTTCCAGATCGCTTTCCACATCCGCAAAGAAAACGTACTTCCAGCACTGGCCGCGCAGGGGCCGGGATTCCAGCTTGCGCATGTTGATGCGGTAGCGGGCCAGCAGGTCCAGTACGGCGGAGAGGGTCCCGGCCTTGTCCGGCAGGGTGAAGAGCAGGGAGGTCTTGTCCGCGCCGGTATGGCCCGGCACCGGGGTGCGCATGGCCCCGCCCAGCTGGGCGCGGGCGGCCTGCGGTCCGATGATGACGAAGCGCGTCCAGTTGCCCGCCTGATCCTCGATGCGGCGGGCCAGGATGGCCAGCCCGGCCAGATCGGCCAGCCTACCGTTGCCGATGGCCGCCGCGCCGGGCTCGCCCTGCGCCCGCCGGGCGGCGGACGCCGTGGATTCCACGGGCACGAGGGCGGCATTGGGCAGATGGGCCCGCAGCCAGCCGCCGCACTGGGCCAGCGGCTGCGGATGGGAGTAGACGGTGCGGACCTCGGCCAGCGAACCGGCATTGCTCAACAGACAGTGGGAGATGCGCGAGAAGAGTTCGGCCTGGATGTGCACGTCATGGCTCAGGAAAAGGTCGAAACTCACGCCAACGGTGCCCTGGAGGGAGTTCTCCAGCGGCACGACCCCCAGCTCGCACTGGCCCCCGGCCACTTCCTCAAAGACCTGCGCCAGATCGTTGCAGGGATGGAAGATGGCCGAGTGTCCCAGATACTCCACGCCCGCGAAATAGGAGAAGGTCCCTTCCGGGCCGAGATAGGCCACATGCTGCGGGCGCTGCAGCGCCCGCGAGGAGGAGAGGATCTCGCTCCAGATGGCGCGCAGATGGGTGTCCGGCAGCGGCCCCGTATTCTGGCGGGCCAGATTGTCCAGCACTTCGCGTTCGCGCAGGGGCTTGAAGATGATGCCGGGATCGTGCGCCTTGATCTGTCCCACTTCGAGGCTGAGCGCGGCCCGCTCGTTGAGCAGGGGCAGCAGGCGGCTGTCCACCTCCTCGATGCGGGCGCGGATCTCGGCCAGACGGCCTGCCGATGCTCCGGCGGTCGGCGTAGGGGAACCGGACATGCTAGACCTCCCTGATCTCTTCCTGGATACGCATACCGAAATGGCGTCCGGCCTCGTCGGTGCGGCAGAGGACGGTATCTCCCGGCTTCAGGCTCACCACGCTGCGCGGAGTGCCGTCCGGGGCCGTGAGACGGATGGTCTCGGCATTCTGCAAAAAGACCGCGCCGCGCTGCGTGCCCTGCGGACCGCGCACCTCGGCCTCGATGAGCAGCATGGGCCGCACCTCGATCTTGACCCGGCCCAGCGTGGCCACGGTGGTCTGACCGTCCGCGCCCACGATGAGCACCTCCTGTCCGGCGGTCAGCTCGCCCAGATAGCAGGTCTTGTCATGCGGCAGCCGGGCATAGGCGTGCACAGCTCCGGCATTGACCCGGAAGGGCCGCGCCGCCACATATTCGTTATGTTCCGTCTCCGCATGGACGAGGAAGGTGAAGGCGCTGGAATTGCCCACCAGCATCCCCTGACCGCGCTTGAGCAGGGAAAGGGTATCCGCGCAGACGCGATGTCCCAGCCCCACAGGCTCCACACGGGTGATGACGGCCTCCTGCAGGTCCTCGCGGCCCTGAGAGAGCTTGCACTGCGCCACGATGGTCTTGAGTTCGCCCACGGCCTCCGGCAGGACGACGATGCCCTGCACGCCGCGTTCAAGGATGCCCGCCGCCAGACGGGCCTCTTCCAGACTGCCCGCCTCGGCCAGCACGTTGTCGCTCTGGGCCAGCAGGTTCTCCACGGGGATGACCTCCCAGCCGCGGGCCAGCACCACCCGTTCCCCGGCGTGCAGCCGTTCCAGCACGGCCTCCTCGTCGGCCTTGACCGTCAGGGCCACGGCGGGCGTCTCTTCCGCCGCCCAGACCGGGCAGCGGGAGAGGCCCGCGACAGCCTCCACATGTTCGCGGGGCACGATGACCCCGTCCACCCCCGACTCCAGCGCCAGTGTGACCGCGCCCTTGTCGAAGGGATCACAGCGAAAGTACACCCTGGCCATGCTATTCACCCACGATGGCCAGCGCGTGATCCACGTCGGCATTGTCATGCACGATGGCGCGCATGGCACGGACGAGCTCGATGCGGCGGGGATGCTGGAAGACGTTGCGGCCGATGGAGACGCCCGCGCCGCCGGCCTTCACGGAGTCATGCACCATCTGCAGGAGCTGGCGGGTGGAGTCCATGAGTTCGCCGCCGGCGATGACCACGGGCACGCAGCAGGAGCTGACCACATCAGAGAAGCTTTCGATGTCGCCGGTGTAGGGCACCTTGACGATGTCCGCGCCCAGTTCCACGCCCACGCGGGCGCAATGGGCCACCACCTTGGGATCGTAGCTGTTGGGGACCTGCGGGCCGCGGGCGTAGACCATGGCCAGCAGCGGCATGTGCCAGTTGTCGCAGGCTTCGGCCACCTTGCCGAGGTCGGCCAGCATGAGGCGTTCGTTGGGATCACCGAGGTTCACATGCACGGAGACGCAGTCCGCGCCGTGCTTGATGCCTTCTTCCACCGTGCCCACGAGGGTCTTGGTATTGCCCATGGGGGACAGGGCGGTGGAGGCGGAAAGATGGACGATGAGGCCGATGTCCTTGCCCGCGCTGCGGTGGGAGCAGCGCACGAGCCCCTTGTGCATGAGCACGGCGTCCGCGCCGCCGATGGCCATGTCGTTGACGGTCTCGCGCATGTCCACAAGGCCGTCCACAGCGCCGATGGTCACGCCATGATCCATGGGGACGATGATGGTGCGGCCATTGTCACGATTGATGATGCGTTCCAGACGGACTTTCTTGCCAAGGTACATGGTGGTTCTCCTTTGCGGATGCGGTTCCGGGCCGCGGCGGCATAAAAAAAGGGCCGCCGGCGGTTTGCCTGCGGCCCGATGGGTTCGGTTGACGGATGGATGTCAGCAACGACCCCGGCCACAGGCTTCGGTAAAGTACGCAAAAAAGTACCAGCCATAAAAGCCGGCGGCGTAGTTGGAAGCGGTGGCAAAGGTGTTGCGGGACATGAAAAACTCCATCGTTTCGATTTAGGTACGCCTCTCCCCGTGGACTTGTCAAGTCGTCGGGAGACATTTTTCCGCATCCCCCGACGCGGGCGGCGGTTCGCCCCGCGCCGGGCCTTCTCTTTACAGGGCGGCGGCCTTGCGTGTACCAAGAGGTATGCGTGTCTCTCTGTTCTCTCTTACCCTGAGTTTGCTGCTCCTTGTGCCCGGACCGTTCGTCACTGAGGTGTCCACGGGAGGACCGGCGTCCTTTTCGGCTTTGGGAGTGGCCCATGCCGCGCAGACGCGCCAGAAACAGTCGCAAAAGCGCCGCGGTAAAAAAAAGAAGGCCCCGCTGCACGGCGAGTCCTGGGCGTTCGGGCAGTCCGCCGCCCGTGAGGATGCGCTCTGGAAAAAAGGGGTGGAGGGGGAGACCCTGCATCATCGCGCCAGGGGCGGCAAGCAGTCCGCTCCCGCCGTGGGCAACACCGCCAGCATCGAAGCCTCGCTCAGGCGGGAGGCCGACCGGCAGAAAAAGGATGAGGAGCGCCGTCGCCGGGGGGGGCTGGGCATGAGTCTGGACACGGACGATTCCGTCTGGCGGCCGCAGACGCCGATGGCCCCCGGCAAGCCGGACGAGACGCTTTCCATCGGCCATTCACGCCATACCCTGCGCGCCTTCGGGGACGTTCGCAGCGATGACCTCAGCATTTCCGTCGGGCCGGAGATCACGGTCAAGGACAAGGAGCACGGCGGGCATTTTTCACGCAGCGACGAGCCGGACTCCGCCGTGGGCATGGGTATGCGCTTTTCTCTGGATTTCTGATCGTGTGCCGTTCGAGCGGCGCGGGCTACGCGCCGGGACGGATGAACATGGCGTCCCCGTAGGAGAAGAAGCGGTAGCCCCGGCGGACGGCCTCCGTATAGGCGGCAAGTATGCGCTCGCGTCCGGCAAAGGCGGAGACGAGCAGCAGCAGCGAGGATTCCGGCAGGTGGAAATTGGTCACCATGCCGTCCACCACCCGGAAGCGGCGGCCGGGATACAGGAAGATGTCCGTCCAGCCGGTAAAGGGCTGGAGCCCGCCGCAGACCTCCGCCGCGCCTTCCAGGGCCCGTACGCTCGTGGTGCCCACGGCGATGACGGGACGTTTTTCGGCCCGGGCCTTGCGGATGGCCTCCACCGTGCTTTCCGGCACTTCGATATATTCCCGGTGCATACGATGATGGCGCACGTCCTCGCAGCGTATGGGGCTGAAGGTGCCGTAGCCCACATAGAGCGTCACCTCGGCCCAGCCGAAGCCCCGTCCGGCGAGCCGCTGCCGCAGATCTTCCGTGAAATGCAGACCCGCCGTGGGGGCCGCCACGGAGCCGAGCTTGTCCTCCCGCGCATAGACCGTCTGGTAGCGGCTCAGGTCCTCCCTGTCGTCGCTGCGCTTGATGTAGGGCGGCAGGGGGATATGTCCCGTGGCCGCAAAGGCCGCCGCCAGATCCCCTTCCCAGTCCAGCCGCACACGACGCTGCCCGAAGGGGCCGGATTCCAGCACCGTCACCGTGATGCCCGCGCCGAAGGCCACGCTTTCCCCGTCCCTGATGCTGCCGCCGCAGCGGACGAGGCCGCTGACCTCGGCGCTCCAGCCGTCATCGACGCCCTTGCGGCGATGGGCGTTCTCCATGACCAGCGGCAGGGGCGTCAGCAGCAGGAACTCCACCTTGCCCCCCGTGCCGCGCGTACCCAGCAGGCGCGCCTGGAGCACACGCGAATTGTTGGCCACGAGCAGCGCGCCTTCGGGAAGGAGGTCGGGCAGATCCGTGAAGGCATGATCCTCGAGGGTCAGGTCTCCCCGGCGCGGCATGACGAGCAGACGCGAAGCGCCGCGCGTCTCCGGCGGGAACTGGGCGATCTGCTCCTGAGGAAGGTCGAAACGGTAGGATCCGAGCTGGAAGTCTTTTTCGGTCACGGGAGGAAAAACGGGCTGGGACATGGGCGATCTCCGAGGAAGTCGAGCGGGCCGCCGCCGTCGCGGTCTTGTCAGCGCGGGCGGGAGAGGCTATCTTTTCCAGCCGTTCCCCGGAGGGAACGAGCACCATCCGCAGGAGTATAGCCATGCCGCGTCTTTTTGTCACCTTGGGTCTTTGCGCCCTGTTCGCCCTGACCGGGGGCTGCGCCTCTCTGGGCATAGACAACCCTTTCGGCCCCGGTGAGAATACCCGGCAAAGCCAGCTGCTGGGCGTGTCCTTCCCGGCGGGCATGGCGCTCTCCGGGGATCATTCCCGCGTCAGCGGCGGCGAAGGCGTGGAAGTGGCCTTCGGGCAGGTGACTTCAGCCGCCGCGGCGCAGGGCCTGTTCAACAGCCTGCAGGCGGCGGGCTGGCAGCTGCGCCTGCAGCAGAGCCGCGCGAGCAAGGGCGTCTATGTGTATGAGAACGGCGAGCGCATGGCCGTCGTCGTGGTGGAATCGCAGGCGGTCCAGACCGTGGTGACCATCTGCGCGGGCAATCGTCTGCCGGACGGCAGTATGCTCAGTTTGCCGGGCGGCGGCGGAAGCTCCTCGAGCGATACGGGCGACACGGGCGGCGATGGCGGCTTCGGGACGCCCGCCGCCGACGCGCCGCCGGTGGGCACCTCCGAAAGCTGGGGCGCGCCTGCTTCCGGCGGCTTGCAGGAGCGCGAACTGTGAGCCTTGACTGTCTGTTCAGCCGGAGCCGCCACTTTGCCGGGAAGCGGCTGCATCTGGGCATTTGCGGTTCGGTGGCCTGCTACCGCCTGACCGATGTGCTGCGGGCGCTGCGGCTGATGGATGTCCATGTCTCCGTGACCCTGACCGCCGGTGCGCGGCAGTTCGTGACGCCGCTCCTGTTCGAGGCGCTGGGGGCCATGCCGGTCTACGGGGAGATGTTCGCCCCCGGCGAAGATCCCTTTGCCCATCTGGAACCGGGCCAGCACGCTCAGGCCATGCTGGTGGCCCCGGCCAGCGCGGACGCCCTGTCCCGTCTGGCGCAGGGGGCGGCCTCGGACATGTTGTCGGCGCAGGCGCTGGCTTTCGAGGGGCCGCTGCTGCTGGCTCCGGCCATGAATCCGCGCATGTGGCGCCACCCGGCCACGCAGGCCAATGTGGCCACGCTGCGGGAACGCGGCGCGCGGCTGATCCTGCCGGATTGCGGACGCGCGGCCTGCGGCGATGAGGGGCAGGGCCGTCTTGCGCCGGTGGAAGAGCTTTTCTGGCACGCCTTGCGGGCCCTGTCGCCGCAGGACATGGCCGGGCGGCGGGTGCTGGTGACGCTCGGCCCCACCCGCGAGCCGTGGGACGGCGTGCGGTACTGGAGCAATCCCTCCAGCGGACAGATGGGCGGGGCGCTGGCCCTTGCGGCCTGGCTGCGCGGCGCGGAGGTGACCGCCGTCTGCGGGCCGGGCTGTCCGGCGCTGCCGTCGGAGATCCGGCGTACGGAAGTGCTCACGGCGCGCGACATGTTCGCGGCGGCGGCGGAGGTCTGGCCGGACATGCATCTGGGCTGCTTCACGGCGGCCGTGGCCGATTTTTCCCCGGAGCCCTACGGGCCGGACAAATTCAAGAAGGAAGGCGCGCAGGACGGTTTCAGCGTTCGCTTCCTGACCAATCCCGACATCCTCGCCACCCTGTCCGCCCGGCGGCTGCCCGGTCAGAAGACGCTCGGTTTCGCGGCCGAGACCGCGCCGGACATGGAGGCACTCATGGCGCTGGCCCGCGCCAAGCGCGCCCGCAAGGACGCCGATCTGCTGGCGGGCAACCGCGTCAACGGCGAGGGCAGCGGCTTCGGCAGTCCGACCAACAGCATGGCCGTCACGGACAGGAACGGCCACGAGGAGATCTGGCCGCAACAGGCCAAGTCCGATGTGGCCTGGGAGCTGCTGTCATGGCTTTTGCGTCTGTAAGCCCGCTGGCCGCCCCGTGGCAGCGGCTCGGCCTGCGCTATCTGCTGTCTCCCGTGGACCTGCCGCCGGAATTGTCCCTCACGACCGAACAGACATCCGGGGGGCCTGTCGCCGGTCCTGCCGGACAGGCACGACCGGCCGTATCGCCTCGGACTGCCGGGACCGTCCCGGCCCGTGAGCCGTCCCGTCCCGCCGCTGGCCCCGCGAGCCGCCCGGCGGTGCGTCCCGCCGTCCGGCAGGTCGAGGAGCCGCTCCCCGCGGCGCACGCGGCGGCTTCCCGGCGTGTCGTCTCGCCGTCGGACGCCGCTCCCGCTCGTGAGGAGTCGGAATGGCGGCCGCTGGCCCCGGCCCTCTGGCCCGCGCCCTGGCAGGAACGTCTTGCCCGCACGCGGCCCGGTCTGGTGGCCTGGACCTACTGGAACCTGGGCAGCGATCTCTGTGACGGCGGGCAGCCCGGCAAGGCCGAGCGCGGTCTGTTTTTCCGACGCCTCCTTCAGGATCTCGGCCATCCGCAGGGGACGCATACCTTCTGGCCCGTCTGTCTGCCGGATGCCGGACAGGCCCTGCAGCCCCATGCCGATATTTTCTGGTCAGGACTTCAGGCGCTCAAGGCAAGAGGCGTCATCATCATGGGGTCCGCCGCCGCCCGAGCGGCCGCCCTGCCCGGCAAGCTCGAGCCGCTGAGCCATCGGGTCTTCCGTGGGCGGCGCGTCTGGATCCTGCGGGATGTGGACCTGATGCTCGACGACGCCTCCCGTTACGACCAGATGTTGGCCTTCCTGCAAAACGCTCTGCAATCCTTTCTTCCGAGGTAGTCATGTTCATTCCCATTAGTCTCATGCTGACGGGCATAGCGCTCGGCCTGTGCCTGCGCAAGGTCGCCTGGCTGGCGCAGGTGCCGCGAGCCATCACGCCCACCATCCTGCTCCTGCTTTTCGTGCTCGGCGTGGCGGTAGGAGGGGATCCCACGCTCATGGGGAATCTGCCCCTGCTCGGCGGTCGGGCGTTGGCGCTCACGCTGGCGGGCGTGGGGGGGAGCATGGTCGCCGTCATCCTTGTCCGGCGCTATTTCCCGGGCGCGGAGGCGGGGCGTCATGCCCGCACGGCCGCCATGTCGGGCGATCCCGCCGGCAGTCCCGCGGATGCTTCGGGCATGGCCACCGCCTTCGAGGACGCTCCCGTCCCGCCGGAGGCGTCCGTCCGTCCCTCGGAGGAGGTGCGTCCGCATGGGCGGTAGTCTCGGCATCATCTGCTGTTTCATCCTGGGCGCGCTCTTCGCCTGGCTGGGCTGGGTCCCGGACTATCTGCTGGGGCATGAGGCCACGGTATATGTCCTCTATGTGCTCATGCTGCTGGTGGGCTTTTCCATCGGCTATGACCAGCGGCTGGGGGAGATCCTGCGCACCCTGCGGCCGCGTGTGCTGCTGTTGCCGCTGGCGACCGCCGTCGGCACCTTTGCGGGCTCGGCTCTGGTGAGCCTGTTCATGGTCTACAGCGTGGGTGAATGCCTTGCCGTAGGCGCGGGCTTTGCCTACTATTCCCTGTCATCGGTATTCATCACCCAGTACAAGGGGCCGGAGCTGGGGACGGTAGCGCTCATGGCCAACATCATGCGCGAGCTCATCACCCTGCTTTTCGCGCCTCTGCTCGTCCGCTGGATCAGCCCGCTCGCGCCCATCTCCTGCGGCGGCGCGTCCACCATGGACACCACGTTGCCCATCATCACCCGCTATGCCGGGCAGCAATGGGTGTTCGTCTCCATCGTGCACGCCATGATCCTTGATTTCAGCGTGCCGTTCTGGGTGACGTTCTTCTGCGAGCTTTAGGGCCTGTGAACACTATTCGTTGCCTGTTTGGGGGAAGGGGAACCCCTCGCTCTGCTGTCGATGCCCGTAAGGCTCCTGCGTCGCCTAACGGGCACGGCCCTGTGGGCCGCCTTTCGGTCGCCGCCGGCGCGGGAGGGGTTCCCCTTCCCCCCAAGCCCCCCATCCCTTCCCCAGCGCGCTTTTACCGGGGGAAGAGTCAGGGACACGAGGCATCCCCACCTCTGAAGGCAAGCGGAACATGTGGAGCTTGTTTGTTTTATTTATTGAGATTGTTTGTAAAATTTGTGTTGACACGCCCCAAGGCGTTTTGCCTTTGAAAAAGGCGGAACGCGAGGCGGCGGCGCAGCGCCGCCTGGACAAAACCAGGCGGAAAAAACGCGTTTTTTCCGCGAAACGACAGGTCGTATGGGTGAAAACGCCTAAGGAGGAAAAGCCATGTCCCGTATGCGTCATGCCAAGACTCGTTTTCGCCAGCTGCTCGAAGCGCCGGACTGGCGGAGCCATCTGTCCGAGATCGCCGGAGAGGGCCTTTCCGCCGTGGGGCCGCTGCTCTCCTTCCTGCTTTTGTCGCCGTGTCTGCGTCATCGGGCCGCTGTGGCGCTGGGCGCCGCCGTCGCCGGTCTGGAGCGCGAACAGCCTGAAGCCGTACGCAACATCATGCGCCGCCTCATGTGGCACATGAACGAGGAGTCCGGCAATATCGGCTGGGGGATCCCCGAAGCCTTTGCGGAAGCCTGCTGCGCGTCGGAACTGGCGGCCAAGGATTTCCACCGCGTGCTCATCTCCTACGTCATCGAGCTGGAAAAGGACGACAACTATTGCGACCATGACGTGTTGCGCCGCTCCTGCTTCTGGGGGATCGGCAGGCTGGCGCAAGTCCGTCCGATGCTGGCGGAATGGGCGCGCCCGTGGCTGCGCCGGGGGCTGGACGATCCCGATCCCGTTTGCCGGGGCATGGCCGCATGGGCATTGCGGCAACTGCCGCCGGACATGATGGACGCTCCCCTGTTGCGGCGGCTGGCCGAACAGGGACCGGATGTCGCCTGCGAGATCTTCGACGGCGAGGCTATGCGCGCCACCTCGGTGAGGGAGCTGGCCGCCGGAGGGAAGGAACTTTTCTGACGGGGCGCGGCCGCTGTCCGCCATCCGGGCGGCGACCGCTGACGGACTGGTGGAGGAGAAGGTCCGGCGTTTGGGGGCGTGGGGGTATCGACGACGCCTTAGGGTCAGGACTCATTATTTCCATACGCTTCAAAAAAGAGTAGGTATGGAGACGGAGGTTACCATGTCTACTC
>NZ_CALVHE010000022.1 GCF_944327235.1 uncultured Desulfovibrio sp. | reverse complement strand
CGGCCTCTGCTACCTTCACGGCGAAGGCGTCGTGAGGGATGAGAAGGAGGCTTTCAGTCTGTTCGAGAGGGCCGCCTGCTCCGACGACCCCGCCCCGGCATACTACGAACTCGGCAACTGCTGTCGTGACGGCCGAGGCGTGCCGCGATCTTCCCAAAATGCCCAAAAATGGTACCGCAAGGCCGCTGAGCTGGGACATGCCGGGGCACGAGAAGCGCTTGCCCGGTGCGCTTCGGGAACGTGGCTCCCGTCCGGTCAGGGGGCGGACGACGGCCGTCCCCAGGATGACGCGCAGTCCGTCGAGCGTCTCCGCAGGGCCGCCGAACAGGGGGACGCGCGGGCGCAGAATGCCCTTGGCCGCTGTTTCATCGACGGCGACGGTGTGAGGAAGGATGCCGCGCAGGCTGCGGCATGGTTCCTGAAGGCCGCCGAACAGGGGGATGATGAGGCGCAGTACGCCCTCGGTCGCTGTCACGAGGAAGGGCTCGGCGTGCCGCGGGACGAAGCGCAGGCCGTCGTCTGGTATCGCAGGGCCGCCAAACAGGGAAACGCCGATGCGAAGCTGGCCCTTGTCCTCTTCGGCCTGGATGACCCCAGTGAGCTGGGGGACGACGCCTGACATGAAGGAAGCTTGTCATGCTGTCCATTTACGTGCTGTTCCGCAATATCCTTAGCGTGCTCAACGTCCTCCTGTATATCCTTCTCATCCCCCCGGCGATCGCCTTGTGCATCCTGAACATCCTTTTCGGAAAGCAGCGCTTGCGATCCGCCGCCGAAGCCGGGGATGCCGACGCGCAATTCCGCCTCGGCGTCTGCTTCATGTGCGGACGCGGCTTCGCGCGTGATGCCGTCCACCGATTCCCGCGTGATGCCGTCCGTGCCGAGGGATGGCTCCGCAAGGCCGCCGAGCAGGGACACAGGAAAGCGCGGATGTGGCTCGTCATCCTCCATGCGCGCGGGCTTTCCCTGAAACAGGCCGCCCAATGGTATCAGGAATGCGCCGATCGGGGCTACGCGGAAGCGCAATACCTCCTCGGCTGTTGTTACAGGGATGGCACAGGCGTACCGCAGGATTATGCCCGGGCGGCGGACTGGTTCCTCAAGGCCGCCGAACAGAACGATTGGCGGGCGGCGAAGCTCCTCAGCGAATGGTACGAGTACGGTACGGGCGTGCCGCGGGATCACGAGAAGGCCGCCTTCTGGGCCGACAAGGCAGGCTCCGACGAGCTGTACTCGATCCACCAAGACAGGTTCCCCCCCTACTTTCCCGGACATGACGAACGCTCTCAGGGGGATAGCTACCTGGAGGGCGACTGCCGGCTGCTGAACGCCGCACGAGCTGTCCGCAGCTATCGCGAGGCCGCCGAGCTGGGCGATGTCACCGCCTGCCTTCGCCTCGGTGAATGTTGTTATTTCGGTGAAGGGATGCAGCGGAACGCTCACGAGGCGGCCGACTGGTTTCTTCAGGCCGCCGAACGAGGGGACGGCACGGCCCGGATCCGCCTTGGGCAGTGCTTCGCTCGCGGTCGGGGCGTACAGCGGAACGATGAGCTGGCGGCGCGCTGGTTTCGGAGAGCCGCCGACCAGATGCTGGCTCGGGGAGAATACTTCTTCGGCCTGTGCTGTCTCAAGGGCATGGGGACGGCTCGCGACGAGGCGCAAGCCGTCAAATGGCTGCACAGATCCGCCGATAGAGCCTGCAACAGGGCGCGCAATGCCCTCGGCCTTTGTCATGCCCTCGGACGGGGCGTGCCGCGAAACGACAAAGAGGTCGCAGACTGGTTCGCGAAGGCCCAATACGACAATGTCCCGGCTCGATACAATCTTGCGTTATGCTACTTCCTCGGCATGGGGAGGCCCCGTGACGAAGCATCGGCGGCCCAGAAACTTCGCGAGATCGTCGGAACGAAACTGGTCGTGGACCGATACCTTCCCGTTTCCGCCGAACAGGAAGAACTGGCGGCGGCCCAACATGCCCTCGCCTACTGTTTCTGCTTCGGTCGCGGGCTGCCGCAAAGTGACCGGCTGGCCGTCATCTGGTGCCGCAAAACGACCATCCAGGGGACGCGGACCGACCAGGACGGTCTGCTCGGCCTGTTCCCCTTTGCCCGCAACGACATCCCGCGGGACGAATCGCCGGACGTGACCGCCTGCCGCACGGCGGCCATGCAGGGAGATGCGGCGGAACAGGTCCGTATGGGGCTGTGCTGCCGCTACGGGCTGGGCCGGGAACGGGACGACGCGCAGGCGGCGGACTGGTTCCGCAAGGCCGCCGGGCAGGGACATGCCGGAGCGAACTATCATCTGGCGCTCTGTCATATCGAAGGGACCGGCGTGCCGCGGGACGAGGCGCAGGCTCTCCAACGGCTGCGCAAGGCCGCCGAGCTGGGAGACGCCGAGGCGGCATCCCTGTTCGAGGAACACAGGCGGCAAGGCTCCCTGACCGGGGCGCTGCACAAGCGTTTCCCGCCGCTCGACACGCGGCCCGTGTCCGTCCTGCTGGAGGCCGCCGATCAGGGGGATGCCGAGGCCATGTTCCGCCTCGGGGAATGCTGCCGCAGGGGGGAAGGGATGCCGCAGGACGACGAGATGGCCGCCGACTGGTATCACATGGCCGCCCTGCGGGGGCACGCCGCCGCCCAGTTCCGTTTCGGCACCTTCCACCACTGGGACGAGACGGCCCTTTTCTGGTACCGCCAGGCCGCCCGGGCGGATCAGGTCGATGCGCTGCGCGCCCTTGGGCAATATTACTCCCTCACTGACGAACGCCGCCGAGAGGCGAGCCCGAGGGAGGCCGTCCGCTGGTTCACGCGAGCCGCCCGCAAGGGCGATGCCCTGTCGCAGACCGGTCTCGGCCTGCTCTACCTGGATGATACCTTCCCGCGGCGGCCGAAGCTGGGTGCGCAATGGCTGCTCAAGGCCGCCGAACAGGACGAAGTGATGGCGCAACATCGCCTCGGCCTGCTCTATCTGGAAGGCAAAGGCGTACCGAAAAATGCCGAGCAGGCCGCTTTCTGGCTCGGCAAGGCCGCCGAACAGGGGCATCGGCAAGCGCAAGACGCCCTGTCCGCCATGCGTCAGGAATAATGGTTTGAAACGCAAAGCGTCTCAAACTGAAAATGCTCTAAAAGAGGCTGTCCCCGGGCGGCCGCCACAAATTTTACTACTATTTCAACAAACAAGAAAATTGACTGTACATATCCCACCTGCCTTTGGCTGTTCGTTTGCCTCGTCCCCTTCTCTTCTCCTGCCGAAAGCACGCTGGGAAAAGGACGAAAAACGACTTTGTGCGGAGGCAGGCTTATGCCTCCCGCCGCTGAGCAAGCGCCTGTCAGCCGAAAATGACGGCCTCCAGACAGGCGCAAAGGGAGTGGTACATAGGCAGGTGCAGCTCTTGCACCAGAGCGGTGGACGAGGCCGGGGCACGCAGCTCCACATCCAGCAGGGAGGCCATCTCCCCGCCGTCCCTGCCCGTCAGCCCCAGCGTACGGCAGGAGAGCAGACGCGCCACGCGCAGGGCCTGATTGACATTGTGCGAATTGCCGGAAGTGCTTATGCCCCAGACGATGTCCCCGGGACGAGCCAGCGCATAGACCTGCTGGGCAAAGCCGAGCCGCCCGTCCACGTCGTTGGCAAAGGCCGTGGGCAGCGCCACGCCGGACACCAGTGGGATGGCCGCTATGCCTCCCTGCAGGCGGGCCAGTTCCTCGGCCTGCCCGGGGAACATCTCTCGGGCGCGACGACAAAAGGTCTCCGGCAGCGGACGCGGCAGCAGGAAGGACTTCATGAGCTCCCCGGCGATGTGCTCGGCGTCGGCCGCGCTCCCGCCGTTGCCGCACAACAGGATCTTGCCGCCGCAGGCAACGCTCTCCGCCAGCAGACGCACCGCCGCCGCGAACGGGGCCACGGCCCCCTGCCATTGCGGGCTGCGTGCGCACAGCTCCCGCCAGCAACGTTCAATCCGGACTTCCATCCTCTCCCCCTCTGCTGCGGCTCCCTATCTTGTGCAAGCGCCGGGATCGCCTCGTGTGCGCGCCTGCCCGCGGCGACACATGGACGTGCCTACTGCTCCTTCCGAAAAACAGGCGCGCACCCTACTCCAAGGGAAACTCTCCCTACCGGACGAGCCGGCGCGCTCCCCCGCCCCGTAGATGGCAAACATGCTGGAATCGATGATAGAATGCCAGACTTGCGCCAGGAGGTCGAGGAAAAAAGATTTCCTCACCGCTCAACATCCAGAAGCCCCCTATTTTAAGATCGATGCTGGAGCGGCTCACGATAAACAAAAAAATGATGCTTTATCGGATAACAATCCAGCAGCGCATCATTTTGTATCTCACCAGAGATCAGTCCCGCCGGGTCGTGCTCAGGGCATGTTGGGACTGGGGCATCATATCCCCATCCCCAATATCCTTATCATCTGGACGCAGCCAAGGAAGGGATCTTCCCGAAAGATTGTACATCCCTTTCCTATATGATGCGGCTACACTTCGGTCTAAAAAACACAGTGCACATATACGCCTGAACAGACTCGTCCCCGGGCTTGAACGACAAAAAACAGGTCAGCCGGGGCCAACCTGTTTTTCGCGCTTCGGAACAAAAGTTTCCGGGAAAGATCAGAACTGCATCTTGGTCAATTCCTTGTAGGCTTCAAGCACCTTGCCGCGCACGGCGGTGGTCAGCTTCATGGCCATGCTGGACTTCTGCATGGTGATCATGAGTTCATGCACGTTCTGGTTGCGACCGGAGGCGAACGCGTCGATGGCGTTGGCCTTTTCGGTCTGCAGCTCGTTCACCCGATTCAGGGAGTCGGAAAGGGTCTCGGCAAAATCATTGGTGTGCGTCAGGCGGGTATGTTCCTGCCCCATCATCTTGATGAAGTCGCCCTGCGCACCGAAATTTTCAGGACGGTCCACGCTGTCGCGCAGCAGGCTCTGGTCCAGGGTCTTGGCAAACAGGGTCTCCTTGCTGACAGGCATCCCCTGCTGCAGGGAACTTTCCACGGTGCTGAAGTGACGCATGGCGTCCGCATAGGCTCTCATTCCGACAAATTGCGCGCTCATATATACTCCTTTACTCTCTTATTCTCTATAACGATGTACGGATGACCTAGCGGCCGATATCCAAAGCCTTGTTGTACATGCCCTTGAGGGCTTCCACCGTGGTCACGTTCGCTTCAAAATTGCGCTGTGTGGTCATCATGTGCGCCATTTCTTCCACGACGTTGATGTCGGGATAGGACACATAGCCGTCCTCGTTGGCGTCGGGGTGACCGGGCTCATACACCTGCTTGAGAGGACGCTTGTCCACGCTGATGGCCATGACGCGCACGCCCTTGAGTTCGCGGTCGAGAGCCGAACGCATATGGACGGAAAAGGGATCGTCCACGTCGGTCGAGACCTGCACCACGGTACGGCGCTGATAGGGGCCGCCCTGAGGCGTACGCGTGGTCTTGACGTTCGCCAGGTTCATGGCGATAGTGTTCATTCGCGTACGGTCCGCGGTAAGCGCGGAGGCACTGATATCAAGTGCGGTCATGAAGTCCATAGTCATCCATCCTTTACAAGCGCATGCTTGAAACAGGTTAGGCTGTCTTGGCGTCCTGGATAAGGGTCGACAGACCTTCAAAATTCTTCTGCATCACCTGGGCCAGCGCCGTATAATGCAGCTGATTCTTGGCGTGCTTGGCCATTTCCTTGTCGAGGTTCACGCGGTCTTCGCCATGAATCTGACGGGGTTTGAACTGCTTGTCCCACTCGGCTCCGAAGGTCTCGGGCGTAAAGGCCGCGGGCATGTGCCCCGGGGTGGTCGTGCTCATGCGTCCGCGCATGTCGAGTCCCAGCGCCTTCTGCAGTTCCTTTTCGAACGTCAGTTCGCGCGGCTTGTAATTGGGCGTATCTATGTTGGCAAGATTGCTGGCAATGACGTTCTGCCGTTGCAGCTGCATATCCATGACCTTGCCCACAAGGCCGATCTGATCATTGAACAGACTCTTCATGCTTTCCTCCAGCCGATGACATGTTTGCCTTTCTTATAGCAACTGACGTGCCACATAAAAAAAATACTTTAAATTCAGCATATTAAATAAACATTTTATTCCTTTGGACATTTTTTTGACGTCGGGGAATTGGCGAACTCGGCGGGAACACATGACAAAACGGCCCCGGAGCATCCGCTCCGAGGCCGTCATTTCTCCGATGTCGGGCATCGTCAGTTTACTGACGTGACGTTGCCTGCTCTGCCCTGCCGATATGGCGGACATAATACTGCATGTCGTCCAGCAGGACGCCGCCCTCCACTATGGGCGAGGGGTAATTGTCACGGAAAAAGTGCGGCAGCACGAAACAGGGCGCAAAGCCGCTGCCCCGGTAGAAGCTGTCCATGCTGGGCACGGTCCCCGTGCCTGCCAGCAGACTGTCATACGTCGTGTCCAGCAGGCCGCACAGCCGCATGAGCAGCTGCCGGGCCAATCCTCTGCGCCGGTACGCGGGCGCGGTGACCAGCAGACGGCACTCGACGACCCGTCTGCCGCGCAGGGCGGGGCATTCCCGCTCACATGGGCCGCCCGGCGCAAAGGCAGCCGTTTCGTCGGTCAGGACCGCCAGGCTGACGGGTTCCCGCCGCCGGACAAAGAGACCGTAGAGCGTCCCCCGCGCCAGCCAGGCGTCGATGTGGGTTGGGTCATCGTCCGCCAGACGGAGGAGCGGCAGAAAACGCTCCGTCTGACGGCGGATGCGGCGCAGACGCAGATCCGGCAGGGGCATGGCCAAGGGGATCACAGGGTAGCCTCAGGCTTTCATCTGGGCTTGCGACACGCCCAGCGCCCGCAGCCGCAGGTAGATCTCGGCGCAGGCTTCGGCGTCCGAGCCGGCATGATGATGCTGCAAGGGGATCTGGAAATGGGCACAGACGCTGCTCAGCCGATGTGACGACAACGGCAGGCTGCGCCTCGATCCCTTGAGCGTGCAATAGAAGGGCAGACGGGGCTCGGTGATGCCGACAGCGCGGCAGCATCCGATGAGCACCCGCCGATCGAAGGAGGCATTATGCGCCACGAACCACTCGGCCCCCTCCAGGAAGGCGGCCAGCTCCGGCCAGAGCTGCGCAAAGGTGGGCGCATCCTTGAGCATGGGCCAGGTCAGGCCATGCACTTCAGTGAAGCGGATAACGGAAGACGGAGGACGGATGAGCGCATAAAAGCGGTCCACCACCCTCCCCTCTTCCAGCCGGGCCATGCCGACGGCGCAGGCGCTGTCCGCCGCATAGCCGGAGGTCTCGAAATCAAGGGCGATGCCCGTACCGTCGCTCACTCACGGCCCTCGGCGGCAGCGGCGGCGGCCTCGTCCAGGCGGGCGGCGATGTATGCGCGCATCTCGCCGTCGTTCTCGTCCAGCGTCAGACAACAGGCATCCGCGCCCATGAGCCCGCCGGGCACGAAATCGCCGCGCTCATCGGGATCGTTCACCATGTCGGCGTAAAAGCAGACGGAGAGCCAGCGATTTTCCGGATCGTCGTCCACCACGTCCACCAGAACGAAGACTTCCCGCGTCTTCTGCGCCGCGTGCCGGGCGCGCAGCGAGTAGCTCACGCCGGGACGGGCCTTGAAGGAGAGCGTCACCTGCGGCAGTGCCGCCAGCCGGGCGGCATAGGCCTCAAAGGCGGGACGGGCCCCCACGGGGTCGGTCCGCCAGCCTGCCAGCATATCCTGAAATTCCTGCGGCCAAGCTATATCCATCGTCTGCTCCTGCTATTCTTCCTGCCACTGCCACGGCATGGAGTTGAGGCCCAGTCCCCAGATCCCCTTGTGGCCCGCCGCGGCTTCCTGCTCGGTCCGGTACCAGCGCGGACAGAACATGGCCTTGCAATTCTTTCTGTCCACCCAGGCCAGTCCCGCTTCCAGCAGGGACGAGCTCATGGAGACGCCGTCCACATAGATGAGCGCGCGCTGCCGTCCCTTGTCGTCCTTCAGGGGGGACTGCACGGTCACGCGCGTGCCCGGCTTGAGCATTCGCCGCACCAGCGCCTTGGCGTCCACAGCCATGGGCTGACGTCCGCGCGGCGCGGAGATGCCGTAAAAATAGTAGACTTCCGCTTCCCCTTTCCCGTTGCGGCTGCGGGTGACGGAAATGCAGTCGCTGTCCTCGACGGCCCGCACATAGGCCACAAACGCCTGTACCGGTTCGGCTGCCAACAGACAGAGCGTGAGCAGCAACAGTAAACTCCGCATGACGGCGCACATGAGAACCTCCTCGGCACACGCCAGGTGCCCATTCCTTCAAGCATTCCACGCACCGGGCAAGGGCTGCGAACAGCACGGGGGAGCACCTCTCCTTGCCGCCTGGGGGGGCCGCAACGCCTGGCTCAGGACAACGCAGTGCCGCCGCCACGACGGCCCTGCCGGTTGTCATTCCATAAAAATCATGCCCGCGCCACCACGCCTTGTCAAGGCGGGGGGCACGGGCACGGGAGGAGGATGACGACAGGATCAGTTCCAGACGACGAGCCCGATCTGGTAGGCCGCCACGGAAACCACATAGGCCAGCGCGGTATTGAAGAACAGGCTGAAGAACAGCCAGCGCCAGCCGCCCGCCTCGCGCTGGATGACCACCAGCGAGACGAAGCAGGGAGAATAGAGCAGCACGAAGAGCATCAGCGAGAGCGCGGTGGCCTTGGACCAGCCGGGCGTGGACTGGAGCAGGGCCTCCAGCGGCTTGGCGTCCTCGGGGTCCACGTCACCGAGGGAATAGGCCGTGCCCAGAGTGGACACCACGGCTTCCTTGGCCGCGATGCCCGCCAGCAGAGCGATGTCGGTACGCCACTCAAAACCGGCGGGAGCGGTGGCGGGTTCGATGAACTTGCCCAGACGACCGGCAAAGCTGTGCGCCAGTTCGGCGGCGCCCTTCTCTTCTTCCAGTTTAGTCGCCTGTTCTTCCAGTCCGGCGCGGGCGGCGTCGCCTTCGGGCAGGGCCTCGATCTGCGTGTTCAGGGCCTCGATGCGGGAATCGAAGGCGGCGGCTTCCTCTTCAGGCAGCTTGGGATAGGTCAGTCCGGCCCAGATGATGATGGAGATGGCCAGGATGACCGTCCCCGCCTTCTTGACGTACATCCATGTCCGTTCCCAGCAGTGCATGAGCACACTGAACAGGGTGGGCAGGCGGTAGGGGGGCAATTCCATGACGAAAGGCGTGGCCTCGCCCCTGATGATGGTGGAACGCAGCAGACGGGCCACCAGCAGGGCGAAGACCCAGCCGGACAGCATGATGAGCACCATCACCGTGGGGGCCTGACTGCCGAAGAAGGCGGCCGCCAGCAGCAGGAACACGGGCAGCTTGGCCCCGCAGCTCATGTAGGGCAGGGTCAGGAGCGTGGCCAGTTTTTCCTTGGGACTGCGCAGGGTGCGGGTGGCCATGGCGCCGGGGATGGCGCAGCCGCCCGCGATGCCGCCGGAGATGACATAGGGCATGACCGAGGCCCCATGCAGGCCGAAGGCGCGGAACACCCTGTCCATCATGTAGGCGATGCGCGCCATGTAGCCGCTGTCCTCCATGAAGGCGATGAGGGCGAACATGATGACGATGAGCGGCGCGAAACTCAGTACGCCCCCCACGCCGCCGATGATGCCGTCCACCACCAGCGACTGGAGATCGCCTTCGGGGATGATGCCCGCGAACAATTCACCGAGCGCGCCGCAGGCGTCCTCCACCCAGCCCTGCGGATAGGCGCCGATCTCGATGGTGATCTGGAACACCGCATAGAGCACGGCCAGCATGATGAGCGGGCCGAAAAAGGCATTGGTCAGCACCCTGTCGAGCTTGTCGGAGAGGGCGAGACGGTCCTTGCCCGCATCCTGCCGGACGACGCCGTCCCGCAGCAGACCGCGGATGAAGCCGTAGCGGGCGTCCGTGATGTGGGATTCCATGGTGACGCTGTGCCCGGTGCGGATATGGTCGGCCACACGGCGGCAGATGCCTTCCATCTCCTGCGCCGCCGTAGCGTTGGCGGCGCGCAGCTCCTGCCGCAGTTCGGGGTCGCCTTCCATGAGTTTGACGGCGATCCAGCGGGGAGCGTATTTGGGCAGCAGTTTTTCCCGCTCGATGATGGCCTGCATGGCCATGATGCCTTCGTTGACGTCCGCCCCGTAATTGACTTCCAGCACGCGCCGCTCGCCCGCCTGCGCCAAACGGACGGCCTCGCTCATGGCCTCCTTGAGGCCCTCGCCGTTACGGGCCACGGTGGAGACCACCGGGATGCCCAGCATGTGCGAAAGACGGTCGATGTCGATATGGATGCCCGCCTTGCGGGCCTCGTCCATCATGTTGCAGGCCAGCACCACCGGCAGGCCCATCTCCAGCATCTGCACGGTGAGCAGCAGGTTGCGCTCCAGCGCCGAGGCGTCCACGACGTTGATGACGGCCTGGACCCTGCCGCTGGCCAGTTCCGCCCGGGCGACGATCTCTTCCTGCGAATAGGCCGTCAGCGAATAGGTGCCCGGCAGGTCCACCAGCGTGACGTTCTCGCCTCCGTGCCTGACCACGCCTTCCTTGCGGTCCACCGTGACGCCGGGATAATTGCCCACATGCTGGCGCGCCCCGGTATAGGCGTTGAATACCGTGGTCTTGCCGCAGTTGGGATTGCCCGCCAGCGCGATGCGCAGCGGCTGTCCCGCCGCACGTCTCCCTACTTCGCTGAATTGGATGACAGCACTCATTTCCGATCTCCTCGCTCGCACCTTCTTGCCGCCTTCAGCAAGAATTGAAATTCATTTTCCGCTCGCTGTGATGCGATATTTGTCCGCGCTTGTCAAGCCCGTTGTGCGGAAAGACAGTCTCGCAGCGACGACACGCCGCAGGAATGGATCATATGGATGGGTATACGCCGTGAACGCGCATGTTCCAGCGCCTTGCGCCGAGCCTCATGGGAAACCTTGTTGGTAAAGACGATAATGGCGTCGGGATTGCCGATCTTGTCCGTAAAGTTGCGCTCATTGCGACTGATGCACTTGAGGGTGGCGCCACCCTCGCGAGCCGCGGCAATATACTCCGGCTTGAGTCTGTCCATACCGCCGATAAGCGTCACGCACATGGGCCTTCTCCTGAAGCTGCGCCTCCCGGCGCAGGTTTGATGTCCTTTCTGAAAAGCAGACTAATTGAAAAAGAATTTCAAAGTCAATAAAAAATTTCTTCCCATTTTTTTCTGGCAAAACGTCTACCCGGGGCATATCCTGCCCTGTAACAGGCATCCGCCGCCCGGTTCACGCGCCGCCGGGCAAGGCGTATCGCATCTCCCGGCGCTGCCCGCGGGAGGCTCACCTTGCTCCGCTCCCTGCTCGCTCCGCTCTTCGTGCTTGGCCTCCTGCTTGCCCCCTCCCCTTCACAGGGCGAGGAGGCCCGGAAGGACGAGGCTTCCCCAGCCGCCGGGAAAACGGCCTCCCCAACATCCGAACAGGCCCCCTGCCCGGAAGCGGAGCTCCCGCTCCGGCTCATGCAGCCGGACGAAATCTGCCGGAAACAGGACAAGGTCACGGCGGAAAAAATACGCGACAACGCACTGAATGGTGATCCGGTCGATTTCCTGCTGCTGGTCGCCCTGAGTACGCTGGAACGGCCAAACGGTGGGGCGTCTCTTTTCGGCGCGCCCGCCTCCTTCTGGGAGGAGTGGCTCATCCGCCTGTTCGGTGAAAAGGAAGGCTGCTACCTTCTGGCCTGTATACTGCACACCATCAGCGCCACCCCCGGACTGCCCCAGACAGAAATAAACCGGATCGTGGCGGAATACCTGCGAAAATCCGTCGCCCTCGGACACCCCGAGGCCATGTACGGTCTGGCCCGTCTTGCCGCGGACTTCCCGGACAAGACGTTTCGGATGCCGGAGCATCCGGACTTTTTCATTCTTCCGCGGGATGTGCCCGAAGACGGCGCACGGACGCCGGAATCCCGCTACTGGATGGGGGCGGCGGCCACCGCCGGATCGGCGCAGGCGAATTTCCACTTCGGGTACGCCCACTCCGTGCATGAATACGGTGTTTATGACGAACGCAAGGCTCTGGAAGCCTACGCACGGGCCATGCGCCTGGGAATTTTGAGCGCCCTGAAAAGGATAGTCCTTATCCTCAATCCTGCCGGAGAGAAGAAGCCCTTCCCCCCTTCGACCGACTGCAAGGCGCTCCTGTACTATACCGCCCTCGAGACCTGCCTCGATGAGGACGGCGACATACGGGAGATCGAGCACGCTGCCCAGCTCATGCTGCAAGGCGACAATGAAATGTTCGCCAAAGCCTGCCTGACCCGTAAGGAATATGAGGAGATACTGCGGAAAGCGAAAAAAGAGGGCGTCAGCGGCAAGGCCGACCTGCGGGAAAAGAAAAAAGCCCGGGAAGCCCTGCTGGAAAAGGCCGGAGCCCGGCTCGCGGAGCTCCGCGACGCCTTTGCCGCGCAGGCAAAGGAAAAGGCCGCTCCTGTCGAAAAGAAGGCGGCAAACTGAGGCCATACATTCCGCCTGTCCCCACCGGCAGGCATCCTTTACAGAGCGGGCGTACGCGGGAAGCGTGCCCCCGCTCTTTTTCTGCCACCCGGACGGCGTGCGCCGTCGGATAGCCTGCCGCATCCGCCCTTGGCTCAGCGGGAGAAAAAAAATCTGCCAAGGTACTGCGATAGCGTTCCCGCCGACACGAGACTCCACCCTGTTATCCTTGTGAGGTACGCCATGCCGATGCTCCGCATCCTTTTCCTTGCCATCTGCCTCTGTCTTGTCCCGGGTCTGACGCACGCCAAGGATCTTTTTACCTACGATGACGGAATTCTGCCTTACGGAATTCTGCCCGTTAGAGAGATAACTACCCTGTTCATCATCCCGGATCAGGAAGTTTTGCCTGCCTATATCCGGGGGGCGGCCGCTCTCTATCGGGAGAATGATATGCAGGGAGCGGCGGCCCTGCGTAAACAGGTCCTGAACGGGGACATGGACGCCCTCTTTGCGCTGGCCGCGCTGAGTAGACTGGCCGAAAAGGAAAACCGCCCTCCGCTCTTCGGTGCTCCCGCCGCCTTCTGGGAGGACTGGGCCGTGCGTATGCTGGGTGAAAAGGAAGCCTGGTTCCGCATCGGCGCGGCCCTGTTCGAATGCAGCAAGGCGGACGGACTTCCCAGAAAGAGGCTGCAGCAGATGGCGACGGACGTCCTGCGCAAGGCGGCCAGACTTGGGCATCCTGAAGCCATGTACGCCTCGGCCTACCTTTCAGTTCCCTACCCGGACAAAACCTTTCAAATCCCCAAGGACCCCGGCTTCCCGATCTTTCCCTCTCCAACCGATAACCCAAAGGACTACCAAGAGTTTCGTTACTGGATGAGTGCGGCGGCCTTCCACGGCTCGGCACGCGCCAGTTACATATGCGGCTGCGTGTATCGCAATCCTGATCCCAAGCTGTATGATGAAAAAAAATGCTTCGAGATGTTCTCCAAAAGTATGCGACTGGGACTCGTGCCTGCCGCAAACATGCTGCGCGGAGTTTGTATCCCCAATGAAGCAAACAATCTTCCGCATTATGCTAACTGCAAATCCAGTATATATTACGGGATCATTTATGCAAAAATGGATGATAATTCACCAATGTTGCGACTCAACAATAAAATTGCGAAGGCCATGATGGAAGGCAACAATGAAAATTTCCCGGAAGCCTGCCTGACCCGGAAGGAATACGAGGACGCCAGCCGCGAGGCGGAACAGGAATTCAAGCGCATCAAGGCCGACATGATCGCCAGGAAGGAAGCCTACGACGCCCTGTACGCCCGGGCCAAGACGATGCTTGCGGAAATGCGCGCCGCCTTTGCCGCGCAAGCGGGGGACGAGGCCCGGAGCGCGACCCCAAAGTAGCCCGCGGGCGGCCCGGCCACGGTCCCTGCCGGGCCCTTCCCTCTTGCGGCGTTCGATGCTATAGGGGGCACTTCCCGCGCCGGGGCGCAGCGCCCGCCCCCGCCGAACCCCCGACAATGAGGACAGCGCCATGGCAGCACCCTTGCCCAGCATCGTACTGGTGGGCCGCCCCAACGTGGGCAAGTCCACCCTCTTCAACCGTCTGATCCGCAGCAATCGCGCCATCACGCACGACCGCCCCGGCGTCACCCGCGACCGCATGGAAGGGACCGTGCGCCGCAAGGGCCTGTCCGACTTTCAGGTGGTGGATACCGGCGGCATCACGCTGGACGCCCATGCCGCCGTGGCCGAAGGGCCCGAAGGCATCCGCGGTTTCGAGGCCGACATCCTGCGTCAGGCCGAGGCCGCCATGCGGGACGCCTGCGCCGTGGCCTTCGTGGTGGACGCGCGCGACGGCCTCCTGCCGCTGGACGAATTCCTGGCCGCCCATGTGCGCCGCATGGGCCTGCCGACCCTCTGCGTGGTCAACAAGGTGGACGGCATCGAGCGAGAGGACGAGCAGCTTGCCGAATTCCATGCGCTGGGCTTCCCGGTGCTGGCCGTTTCCGCCGAGCACGGGCACAACATCCGCGCGCTGGTCGAAGAACTGGCCGCCCTGCTGCCCGACACGGACGAAAACGACGAAAACGCGACAAGCGAGGAGGACGCCCCCCTGCGTCTGGCCATGCTGGGTCGCCCCAATGCGGGCAAGTCCTCCCTCATCAACGCCCTGTCCGGCGAGGACCGCATGATCGTCTCCGACGTGGCGGGCACCACGCGGGACAGCGTGGACGTGCGTTTCACCAAGGACGGCCGCGACTATATCTTCGTGGATACCGCCGGCGTGCGCCGCCGTACGCGCATCACGGACATCGTGGAAAAATATTCGGTCAATGCGGCCATCAAGTCCACCACCAAGGCCGACGTCACCCTGCTGACGCTGGACGCCACCGAACAGGTGAGCCAGCAGGACAAGCGCCTCATGGATCTGCTGGACAACCGCAAGATCCCCTTCATGGTGCTCATCAACAAGTGCGATCTCGTCCCCGCCGGGGCCCTGCGCCAGCTGGAGAAGAACGTGCGGCAGATGCTGGCCTTCTGCGGCCATGTGCCCATCCTGCCCGTGTCCGCCCTGACCGGCAAGGGGCTGGAGAAGATCCTGCCGCTGGCGCGCACCATCCATGAAGAATGCGGCGTGCGCGTGCCCACCGGGCAGCTCAACCGGGCCATGGAGGACGTGCTGGCCCGCCATCAGCCGCCGGTGGTCAAGCGCGTGCGGGCCAAGTTCTTCTATCTCACCCAGGCGGAGACACAGCCCCCGACCTTCGTTTTCTTCGTGAGCGATGCCGAACGGGTGCCAGAGAGCTATGCCCGCTATCTGGAACGCTCCCTGCGCAAGATCTTCGGCATCAGCCATGCGCCCATGCGCATCCGGCTGCGCTCCAGCCACAAAAAAGACAAAAAATAGGGAGCGGTCCCCCCGCAGGCTATCCGCCTCCGCCGGATGCGGCCCATCCGGCGGAGGAAAGGACGGGAAAGGAAAAAACGCCGTCGTGCCGCGCCGGACAAGGGGATTCGTTGACAAGCCCCTGTACTGCGGCTAGGATTGCTGCTCAACTTTGACGCTACGCCACGGGGTATGGCCCGCGGCGTGGTCGTGTGCAACTTTTTTTCGTGAGGAGAAGCACGATGAAAAAAGGCATTTCCTGGCTCGCCGCGGCTCTGCTGACCACGGCGCTCGCGGCCCCGGCGCTGGCGGAAGACACCATCAAGATCGGCGTGCAGGGCGCGCATTCCGGCGACCTCGCCTCCTATGGCGTGCCCAGCCTCAATGCCGCCAAGCTCGTCATTGAAGAAGCCAACGCCAAGGGCGGCATCCTGGGCAAGAAGGTCGAACTCGTGGCCCAGGACGACCAGTGCAAGCCCGAACTGGCGACCAACGCCGCCACCAAGCTGATCTCCGACGGCGTGGCCGCGGTCATGGGCCCCATCTGCTCCGGCCCCACCAATGCCGCGCTGCCCATGTTCGAAAGCGCCAAGCTCATCAGCATCTCCCCCACGGCCACCACGCCCGCGCTGACGCTGGAAGGCAAGCACCCCTACTTCCTGCGCACCGTGGCGCATGACAACGCCCAGGCCGAACTGACCAGCAGCTACATCAAGGACGTGATGAAGGCCAAGAAGGTGGCCTACCTGCACGACAACGGCGAATACGGCAAGGGCTTCGCCACCCAGAACCGCAACATCCTTGAAAAGGCCGGCATCGAGACCGTGCTCTTCGAAGCCGTGACCCCCGACGCCGTGGACTTTTCCTCCGTGGTGCGCAAGCTGCGCCGCGCCAAGGCCGACGTGCTCGTCTTCGGCGGCTATCAGCCCACGGCCTCCAAGCTCGTGCAGCAGATGCGCCGCGACCGCGTGGACACGCCCCTCATGGGCCCCGACGGCGTGAAGGATGAGACCTTCCTCAAGATGACCGGCAAGGACAGCGAAGGCGTGCTGGCCTCCTATCCCAAGGACACCAGCTCCCTCGAGATGTACAAGAAGGCCCGTGAAGCCCATGTGAAGCAGTTCGGCACCGAACCCGGCTTCGGCTTCTACAATGCCTATGCCGCCATGCAGGCCATCCTCAAGGCCATCGAGACCAGCGGCGGCACCGATACCGCCAAGCTGCTCGAAGCCCTCAAGAGCAATGAAGTGGAGACCCCGCTGGGCAAGCTCTCCTTCAACAAGAGCGGCGACGCCGCCGGTCTCGGCCTGTCCGTCTATGTGGTCAAGGGCGGCAAGTTCGTGGAGACCGACCACACCATCACCCTGCACTAACCGACATCGGCGCACGGGCGCGGAGGCATGGCCTCCGCGCCCTTTTGCCCGTTGCGCCCCGGGCGAACCGCAGCACACAAGAACGGCATGGACGTCCAATATTTCATTGAACTTTTCTTCAGCGGTCTTACCCGCGGCAGCATCTACGCGCTCATTGCCCTGGGCTATACGCTGGTGTACGGCATCATCGAGCTCATCAACTTCGCGCATGGCGAAATCTACATGCTCGGCGCCTTCACGGCCCTGCTGGTGGCCGGGGTGCTGGGCATCATGGGCTTCCCGGCGGGCGGCATCCTCGTAGTGGCCGCGCTGGCCGCCATCATCTGGAGCGCCGCCTACGGCTTCACGCTGGAAAAGGTCGCCTACAAGCCCCTGCGCGGCGCGCCGCGCCTCTCGCCGCTCATCTCCGCCATCGGCATGTCCATCTTCCTCCAGAACTATGTGCTGCTGGCCCAGACCTCCGAGTATCTGCCCTTCCCGCGCCTGCTGCCGGACATGGAATTCCTGGACTACATCGACAACATCATGGGGCCCAGCGACTTCCTCATCCTCGTCTGCAGTATGCTGGCCATGGTCGCCCTGACGCTCTTCATCCGCTACACCAAGATGGGCAAGGCCATGCGCGCCACGGCCCAGAACCGCAAGATGGCGCTCCTGCTGGGCATCAACGCCGACCGCATCATCTCCCTGACCTTCATCGTCGGCTCCGCGCTGGCGGCGCTGGGCGGCGTGCTCATCGCCTCCCACATGGGGCAGGTGAACTTCAGCATCGGCTTCCTGGCGGGCCTCAAGGCCTTCACCGCCGCCGTGCTGGGCGGCATCGGCTCCATCCCCGGCGCCGTGGTGGGCGGTCTGGTGCTCGGCATCGCGGAGAGCTTCACCACCGGCTACATCTCCGGCAACTATGAAGACGCGCTGGCCTTCGCCCTGCTCATTTTCATCCTCATCTTCCGCCCTGACGGCATCCTCGGCAAGGCAAAGGTACAGAAGGTGTAAGCCATGATGCGTCCTGTCAGCAAAGCCATCCTTGCCTCCATCTGGTTCATGATCCTGACCTTCCCGGTCATGGGCATCAAGCTCAACACGGTCGAGCAGACCGTGGAGTGGCAGTTCGACCGCATCATCCTGCTGGGCGTGGCCATTTTCTTCCTTTCCCTGCTCTGGAACTGGTGTTTCAGCCGCAAGGGACGCGGCCTGCCCCTCATCGCCCTGCCCTCCGGCATGGGCGCGACCCTTGGCCGCCTGTGCAGCCTGCCCCTGCGGGACAGCCGCAGCCGTGCCGTTTCTCTGACCGTGCTGCTGCTCGTCATGCTGGTCATGCCGCTGGTGAGTTCCTTCTACCAGACCAATATCATGATCCTGGCCCTGCTCTACGTCATGCTGGCGCTGGGCCTGAACATCGCCGTGGGCATCGCCGGACAGCTCGTGCTGGGCTATGTGGCCTTCTACGCCGTGGGAGCCTATGCCTACGCTCTGCTCAACCAGTTCTTCGGACTCGGCTTCTGGGCCTGTCTGCCCGTGGGCGGCCTGCTGGCCGTGCTCTTCGGCCTGGCGCTGGGTTTCCCCGTGCTGCGGCTGCGGGGCGACTATCTGGCCATCGTGACCCTCGGTTTCGGTGAGATCGTCCGCCTCACCCTGCTCAACTGGACCAGCCTCACGGGCGGTTCCGGCGGCATCAAGAACATCCCCGGTCCCAGCTTCTTCGGCAAACAGCTCTCCATCGAGGACAACACCATCTTCATCTATTACCTCGTCCTTCTGGCGGTCATCCTGACCATCGTGGTCATCACCCGCCTGAAGAATTCCCGTGTGGGCCTTGCCCTGCAGGCCCTGCGCGAGGATGAGATCGCCTGCGAGGCCATGGGCATCGATCTGGCGCGAGTCAAACTCTCCGCCTTTGCCCTCAGCTCCTGCTGGGCCGGTTTCGCCGGCGTCATCTTCGCCGCCAAGAGCACCTTCATCAATCCGGCCAGCTTCACCTTCATGGAGTCGGCCATGATCCTGTCTATGGTGGTGCTGGGCGGCATGGGTTCCATCGTAGGCGTGGTCATCGCGGCCCTCATCCTCATCCTTGCCCCGGAATACCTGCGCGCCTTCTCGGACTATCGTATGCTCATCTTCGGTGCCATCATGGTCATCATGATGATCTTCCGGCCGCAGGGCCTGGTCACCGGCGAACGCCGCAAATACCGCATCAACGCCCTCAAGGGAGAGCAGGCATGAACAATCTCGCCAAGCACGACGCACAGACGACCGCCGGTCCCCGTCAGGTCCTCGTCGTCGAGGGGCTCTCCCGCGACTTCGGCGGTCTGCGCGCTCTCAACGATCTGGACGTGACCATCAACGAAGGGGAGATCGTCGCCCTCATCGGCCCCAACGGCGCGGGCAAGACGACCTTCTTCAACTGCGTCACCGGCATCTATACCCCCACCGAGGGGCAGATCTTCCTCTATGACGCCAACGGCAAAAAACAGCTGCTCAACGGCAAGAAGCCGCACATCATCACCAGCATGGGCATGGCCCGCACCTTCCAGAACATCCGCCTGTTCGGGGACATGACCGTGCTGGAGAACGTGATGATCGGCCGCCACTGCCGTACGCACGCCGGCATCTGGGGGGCGCTCACCCGCAACGCCCGCACCCGCCGGGAGGAACAGGACACCATCGACCGCTCCTATGCCCTGCTGGAGACCGTCAACCTGGCGCACCTCTGGAACGAATCGGCCCGCAACCTCTCCTACGGGGCGCAACGGCGGTTGGAGATCGCCCGTGCGCTGGCCACCGAACCGCGTATGCTCCTGCTGGACGAGCCCGCCGCGGGCATGAACCCGCACGAGACGCAGGAACTGGAGGCCCTTGTCCGCGATCTGCGCAGCCGCCTCAAGCTCTCCATCCTGCTCATCGAGCACGATATGGGCATGGTCATGTCCCTTTCGGACCGCATCTATGTGATGGAATACGGCTCGCGCATCGCCTACGGCACCCCGGAAGAGGTGCGCAGCAATCCCCGCGTCATTCAGGCCTATCTGGGAGAAAGCGACGATGCTTGAAGTCAAGGGCATTGATACCTTTTACGGCAACATCCAGGCCCTGCGCGACGTATCCCTGCGCGTGGACGACGGCGAGATCGTCACGCTCATCGGGGCCAACGGCGCGGGCAAGTCCACCACGCTCATGACCATCTGCGGCATCAACCGCCCCCGCAAGGGCGAGATCCTCTGGAACGGCGAGCCCATCCACAACCTGCCGCCCAATGAGATCGTCAAGCTCGGCATCTCTCAGGTGCCGGAAGGCCGTCTCATCTTCCCGGATCTCAGCGTACGCGAGAACCTCGATCTGGGGGCCTTCCTGCGCAAGGACAAGCAAGGCATCCGCAGCGACATGGACTATGTCTTTGACCTCTTCCCCATCCTTGCCCAGCGGCGCAAGCAGGCGGGCGGCACGCTCTCCGGCGGCGAACAGCAGATGCTGGCCATCAGCCGCGCCCTCATGGGACGGCCCAAGCTGCTCCTGCTGGACGAGCCGTCCCTCGGCCTTGCGCCCATCATCATCCAGCAGATCTTCAAGATCATCCAGAAGGTCAACGCCGACGGCACCACGGTCTTTCTGGTGGAACAGAACGCCAATCAGGCCCTGCGCATCGCCCATCGGGGCTACGTCATGGAGAACGGCCGCATCGTCATGAGCGACGCCGCCTCCAAACTGCTGGAAAGCAGCGATATCCGCGCCGCCTACCTCGGGATGTAGGCGCGCTCCATCCGTACGTGCAAGGCCCCTGCCACAGCGGGGGCCTTTTTTCGTCCCTGTCCGCGCCGCACTCCCCCGCCGCGCCGGGGCACGCCCTGGCCCGGAGCGGAGCAGGACCGCAAGATGACAATTTTCCGCTTTTGTTCTAGGCTGTTTGCCCACATGAGCGTTTTGCCTTTGAAAAAGGTAAAACGCGAGGCGGCAGCACAGCTCCGCCCGGCCCAGACCAAGCGGGATGATCGCGTTTTTTCCGCGAAACGGCAGGCCGTATGGTTTGGGACGCGAAGCGTTCCAAACTGAAAATGCTCATGGAGGAAAAGCATGTCCCGGACACTTTCGGCTCTGTTGCTGGCGGTCCTGTTCTGCGGTCTGATCGCGACGGTCCCGGCCCGCGCTTCGGTCACCCTGCTCATCCCGAGCCAGCCCGGCATCGAGCCTGCCGCGCTCCCCGCGTCTGACGGCAAGGCCGATGACCGGAATGACGGCAAGAAGAACAGGCAGGCCACGGCATCTTCTCCCGCGCCCGCGGCAACAGCGGAGAAAAAGGATAAGGCGGGGATGACGGAAGAGGCGAACGACGCACAGCGCGACGCCGCCCCCGCAGCGGACGCGACGCCGGAGGCGGCCAAGGCGGCCGCGGACGGCGCGACGGCCGCCGAGACCTCCGTCCCCGAGGCCGAGCCGTCTGCACCCAGCATCGCGCAGGAAGTGGACGTGCTGATGACCCGCATGGACCCGTTCCGGCATCTGGCGGAAGAGATGACCATGCCGCAGCTCTTTGCCGTGCTGCGCTTCGACGAGCATACCCTGCCCAAGGACGGGGTGATGCAGCCGGAACGGGTGGATCTGCTGGGCGACGTGGAAGAGGCCCAGTACCTCGACAAGAAGGCCTGGGGCGCCAATGTGGCGCTGGACAAGCCGGGCCTCTACCAATTCATCATCGAGACGCGTCCGTGGTGGAACGAGGCCGCCCAGCGTTATGATCAGCATTACGTCAAGAGCTTCCTGCCGGTCTACGGCGTGGAGGTCGGCTGGGAATACCCCGCGGGCCTGCCGGTGGAGATCGTTCCCCTGAGCCGTCCTTTCGGCCTGAGCAATCCCTGCCTGTTCAGCGGTCGCGTGCTGGCGCACGGCAAGCCGAGCGCCGGGACGCTCGTCCGCGCCCAGCGCATCAATCTGGAAAATTGCCCGGTGCCCAGCCGCTGGCATGAGGATGTCACCGTACGCACCAATGAGCGCGGCGAATTCGCGCTGGTGCTCAATCGACCGGGCTGGTGGTGCTGTACCGCCATCATGGACGGCACGCCCCTCAAGGGCCATGACGGCGATCCCCGCCCGCTGCAGATCGGCAGCTCCGTCTGGGTCTATGTGGATGCCGCCGACGGCCAGCGTCCCGCCCAGCCGCAGCCCGCCAAGAAAAAGAACAAGTAGGCGTCGTCCCCACTGACAAGACGCAAAGCACCCGATGGGACATGACATGGACGCGACAGGGGGAAGACCGGAAACGGCCTTCCCCCTGTTTCCATTCCGGGCGTTGCCTGTCCCCGCTCACCTTCGCCGTGCGGCGCGTGACAGCCGTGCCGAGGCCTTCGGCTCACCAGCACGCGGCGGCATGGAGCGGATTCGCATTGGAATCGTGTCCGATTTCAATGCTGACGCTGCCCTCACACTACGGAAAAAGCGTGTTTTTTCCGCTCACTTTCGGCCGGGCGGCGCTGTGCCGCCGCCTCGCATTTTGCCTTTTTCAAAGGCAAAAAGCTCTAACGCTGGGGAGACCTCACCCAAAGAGATGCAGCCGCACCAGCGCGGCAGGCGGCAGTCGCAGTTCCAGCACCTCGCGCAACGGCAGGGCAAGGGCATGGGCCATGAGGCTGCGGATGACCCCCGCATGGCTCACGAGCAGCAGGCATTCCCCGGCATGTGCTCCGGCCAGACGTCGTACCGCCGCGAGGGCGCGCCGTTGCACGTCCTGAAAACTTTCTCCGCCCGGCGGGGCCGCAAGGGCCATGTCCGCCCCGCGCGCCGCCCATTCCGCCGGGAAATCACGCCGGATATCCTCCTTGCGCAAGCCCTCCCAGCGACCGAGCGCCAGCTCGACCAGCGCCTCGTCCGTCAGCGGCGGAAGGACGACCTCGCCGGCCTCGCGCAGCTCGGACAGCATGAGGGACGCGCTCTCCCGGCAGCGGGAAAGGGGCGAACTCACGACCCGCACGGGCAGCGTCCCCGTCTCCCCCCGGCTGCGCCGCTGTTGCAGGAATCCCCGTGCCGCCCGCCGCATCTGCGCCCTGCCCGCCGGATGCAGCGGCACGTCCAGCCGTCCGTACAGCCGTCCCCGCACGGCGTCCGTCACCCTGCCGTGCCGTATGCACCAGATCTCGCCCGCTTCCGCTTCATTCGGCAGCGGCATGTCGTCCGTCCTCGCTGACGGCTACGCGGTCAGCCAGCGCCCGCCGCGCAATATCCGCGGGGACGGCCGCCTCGCCCCTGTCCGCCAGCGGCCGCAACGCTTCAGCAAGCGCGGCCTCCATGCGCAGGGCCCGTTCCCGGCGGCCCTCGATGGCGGCACAGGCGGCTTGATCCCCGGCATAGCGCTCCAGCTTGTCGGCAAAGCGCTGCGCAACGCTGACCCAGTCGCCGCCCCGACAATATTTGTCCGCCAGAAAGACGAGTTCCCTTTCCGTCAGCTTTTCAGGGGGCACAGGGAGCATGTCCCGGTGCGCGCCCACGATGACCGCCAGCCGTTCCAGTCCGTAACCTCGCAGCAGCCGCTCCCCGGCGGCCTCGTGTTCCGCCTCCCCCTTGCAGACATCGTGCAGCAGCCCGGCCACATGACAGCAGACGGGATCAGGAACGGACGCGCCGCGCCGTGCCCGCCCCAGCGCCACCGCCAGCGCCCGCGCCACGGTCCCCACGGCCCGCGCATGTCGCGATCCGCGCTCCGGCACGCCCCGCAGGCGCAGCAGTTCCTCGGCTTCCGCGACGCTAAGGATATCCGTCTCGACGGCCCGCGCGCGCAGGGCCGCGTAGTCGTCCGGCGTGTCCATGTCCCGCAGCATGAGCGCGTCCGCCACAGGCACATGATGCAGGGGAAGACGCGACAGCACGGCCCGCAGACCGCCCTCTTCGTCAGCGGCAAAGATGGACGGCAGCAGCCCCATCGGTAAAAAGACCGGATGCCCTTCCGTCCCCGCAAACGTCGGGATAAGCGCCCTACCGGGGAAATCAGCCGCCGCCCCGCTCAGACAGGCCACGGTGAGCGGACGCACCAGCGGCACATCCACAGGCTGCAGAAAGACCCCGTCGATAGCTGAGGCCGCCGCGATCCGCGCGATCTCCTCAAGGCCCGTCCGCACCGAGGAGAACATGCCCCGTTCAGGCCGCGGATTGCGGACGCTTCCCCATCCCAGACTCGCGCAGGCCGCTTCCACGGCGTCGGCATGGAAGCCCGTCACCGCCAGACGGACGCGAGCGCCGGACCAGAGCCGCGCCAAACGGGACAGGGCATGGTCGCCCGCGTCTTCCGTCAGCGGCAACAGCGCCTTGCAGCGCCCCATGCGGGACGCCTGCCCGGCGGCCAGTATCAACACGGCATATGGCATACGATCCCTCTCTTTTTTGCACAGCGTACGTTTGGGGGAAGAGGCAGGGACATGGGACACCCCCGCCTCCAAAGGCAAGCGGAGCGTGTACTGTTTATTTGGCTTATCTTCTGTACGCCCTACGTCCCTCGTCGCGTACTGCCTCCCCGTGCCGGAACCACGCGCTTGTCGGCGGGGCTGCTTTCCTGTGCACGGAACGGCGGCTGCGGCGTGAACACGGGTGGTCTGGACGCCGCCAGCGCCCGCTGGACGACATGGCGACACGCCTCGGTTTCCTGCGTGAGCTGCCGAAAGGAAAAGCGCAGCACCTGCCAGCCCGCCAGAACGAGTTCGTTCTGACGACGGAGCTGCCTGCCGAACTGCTCCGGGTCCATCTCCCGGACGTGGGTACGGAACCCATCCAGCTCAAGGGCGAGGCGGCGGCCGTCCGTGGTGTTGACGGCAAAGTCGATGCGGTATTTCTCGGCAGAAAGCCGCATCTCGTACTGACCGCAGAAATGATGCCTGCCCACCACCGGCCGCAGCACATCCCGGCAGAAAAGGCGTTCCACCGGACTGCAGCGCACGCGGCCGCACTGCCTGCCGTCGCAGGGCAGCGCCCCGAAACGAGAAATGATGTCCCGCTCGTCCTCCTCGTAGGTGGCGGGCCAGTCGCGCCCGGCTCGTTTCGCCGCAGTCGTTTTCCCCGCTTTGCCGCTCCGCCGCTTCGCGTAAAAAAGACCTCCGCACAACAGCGCGAGCGCACACAGGACAGCGTATTCCATATCCAGCTCCCTTGCCGCCTTTTTTGCCGCATCACGCGGGAAAGGCCGCGCCGGAAAAGTAGCGCAGGACGGGCGACAACTCCAGCCGCGCGCCACCCCGACCGTCAGCGGACGCCTCCTCCCTTGGGCGGATGCCCCACCGCTATCCCGTCCGGCCCGTGCACGATGCGACCCAGCACCCGCTCGAGACGCGGCAGCGGACTGCCGCAGGCGCAGGGCCTTTCCGTGAGGATGACCATATCCCCGGTGCGGTAGCGGATGAGGGGCAGGGCTTCACGTTGCAGGGTCGTCAGGACGAGTTCGCCGGGCTGTCCGGGCGGCAGAGGTTCGCCGCTCCGAGGATCGACCACTTCCGGCAGCAGATCCAGCGCCTGCCAGTGCAGACCGTCGCAGGCCGGGCATTCCACGGCTCCGGCAAAGGCGCTTTCCGTGGAGCCGTAATGTTCCAGCACCGGGATGCCCCACGCCTGCCGGGCCGCCGTCCGCAGGTCGGGGTCCAGCCAGTCGGCCGCGCTGAGGATGCCGGATACGCCGGGCAGGGCCGCCGGGCAGCAGCGCAGCAGCCCCCGCAGCTGTTGCGGCAGCAGGAGCAGCACGCAGGCGTCCGCCGCATCCGGGCCGCAAATGTCGTCCTTTCGCAGGGAAAGGACCTGCCCCTCCTCTCCCCCCGCCTCGAGCAGCATGGCGGCCAGCCGTTCGTCCGTCGCCACCGCCATGCCCTGCGGGGCAAGGCCCTGCCGCAGCAGATCCGCTATGCCCTGCGGCCGGTGCGCGCCGGGCAGGAGCACCCGCAGCGTCTGCCCGGGCCGGATGAGGAAGCGCATCCCCACGGCAAAGAAATCCCGCGTCCGGGCCAGATCATGCAGGCTGAAGGCCAGCCGTTTGGGCGTCCCCGTGCTGCCGGAGGTCTGGACCGTCACCATGCGTTCCACTTCGGAAAGCGATACGCAGAGCATGTCCTCCCAGCGACGCAGGTCGTCAGCCGTGGTGAAGGGCAGACGCGATACCTCCGACAGGCAAGCCAGAGGCGCGTCCTCGTCGGCCAGTCGGCGTGCGTACAACCGGCTGCGCCGTGCCGCATGACGCAGCCGGGCATTGAGCAGCTCCAGCTGTCGCCGGGCAAGGCGGCCGCACAGCTCTTCCGGCGTGCGCGCGCCGCACTGCCGGGCCAGCCAGGCATCGAGACTATGGGCAAAGGGAGCGCCATCAGGCATGGGACGGCCCGCCTCCGGTCTCCGGGACTGACGGGGCCGGTCGCAGACGGTCGGGATAGAGCATACTCCCGTCCACGGCGGTCAGATTATGCAGACAGAAGGGGACCATGCGTCCGTCGGGCCGCATGACATGGATGCAGCAGCCGCGCACGCGCTCCACATCCAGATCAAGAGCGTCCTGAAAGGCCATGCAGGACAGGGTGAAACGCCGTTCAACGCCCGCCCGGGCCAGAAAACGGCTGAAATCGTCGGCAGCCGCGTCGGGAACGGGCATACGTCCCGCGCCCGCCCAGTGCGCGGCCACGAACTGCCGGGAGCGGCGCGCCCCTTCGGCGGCTTCCAGAGGGACCGGCAACGGCGCTGCCGCCGGACGGGTGGGCGATGTCGGCCCGCAACACGAGGACGCGCCGTCAGCGAGCAGGCGCAGACCGGGCGTGCCGTCCGGGCCTGTCTCACGGGCATAGACCGCGCTGAAAGAACACAGGGAGTGCTCGCAGCCCGGCGGATGGACATGTTCCGGGCGCACGAGCTCGGGGGCCTGCGCGCAAAGGGCGGCCAGCACGTCGAAGAGCGACAGTCGCGGCGCGGTCAGCAGTTCGCCGGGATAGCGTCCGAAGCGGGAAAGCGGTTGCAGATGCAGACCGCGCACGGCGGGCCCCAGCCGCAGGGCCTGACGCAGCAGGTCCCCCAGGCGGGACAGATTGGCCTCCGGCATCAGGGTGGCCACCAGCACCACGCCCAGCCCGGCCGCCGCGCAATGCCGCACGGCATCCGCCTTGCGGGCCATGAGGCTCTCGCCGGGCAGCGTGCCGCGCAGGGGCGCGCAGGCGGCGTCATCCGGGCCATCCCATTGCAGATAGACCGAATCCAGCCCGGCCTCGCGCAGGCGAACGGCATAGGACGCTTCGCGCCCCAGGCGCAGCCCGTTGCTGTTGACCTGCACCAGCCCGAAGCCCCGCGCGCGCACCGCCCGGATGATGTCCGGAAGATCGTCCCGCCGGGTGGGTTCTCCGCCGGAAAGCTGCACGTTGCAGCCCGGCGAGACCTCCCGCAGACGGTCGAGCTGACGAGCCAGCACATCCGGGGACGGGTCCGGCGGCACGTCCGCCGTGCCTGCCGCGGCGTAGCAGACCGGACAGGCCATATCACAACGCAGGGTCACTTCCAGCAGGGCGGTACAGGTGTGCTGGGCATGGCCGGGGCAAAGGCCGCAGTCAAAGGGGCAGCCCTGTGCCGCCTCCGTCAGGGGACGGGCCGGATAGGAAGGCGTCTTGGGTCGTTGCCAGTCCTCGAAGGCAGGCAGGCCGTCCGTCCGCCGCAGGACGGGCACGGAAAAACTCCCGTGCTGGGGGCAGGTCTTGCGAAAGACGACCGTCTCCCCTTCCCGCACATAGGCGGCGTCGATGCGCCGCAGACAGACGGGACAAACGCTCTGCGTGCGATGCAGCGTGCGGACGGGATCGCTCATGCCTGCTCCGCGTGGGCCATGATGTCCAGATCGTAGGCCTGCGCCAGCTCCAGCAGCTTTTCCCAGGACTCGGCCAGCAAGTCGCCGCAACCGGCGGGATCGGGCCGCCCCGCCGTCCCGTTCCCGGCTTCGCCGCGCTGGGCGGCCAGCCCCGCCGCCACACTGTCGCAGGAACAGCCGCCGAAAGCGGCCGTGCGTTCCCGGAACCATTGGGCATAATCGTTGAGCACCGCTTCCAGCAGGGGATGCGCCTCCTCATGATCAGCTCCCTTGCCGGCCAGCAGGCCGAGCGCGCAGGCCCCGCCGGTCAGCAGGCCGCAGGGGCCGTCCGCATGGCCGATGCCCACGCACAGGCCCTGCATGGCGCGCACCAGCGCGGGATCTTCCTCGCCGCGCGCCTGCAGGAGCAGCAACAACAAGAGCTGACTGCAGCAATAGCCCTGCCGTATCCACGGCAAAAATTCCAGCATGAGCGGATGCATCTTTCTCTCCTTGTCTCAGATCGTCTGCCTCGCGTTCACGGCCACCCAGACGCCATAGCCCGGGCGGCTGCCTTTTCGACAGACTGACCGGCAGTCGGCCGCGCCGTCAAGGCCGAGTTGCCGCAGGCTCTCGCCGTCCCCGTACCAGACGAGCCGCGCCGTCAGTCGGGCAAGTTCGCGGCTTTCGTCCGAAAAGGACAGGAGACGGAGACCGGCTGTCCGCAGCAGCCCTTCCCATTCCTCCCGCCGCCGCGCCCCCGCGGCGCAGCCTCCGGACAGGGACACGACGGACGTATCCGCCGACGGCCGCCCTGAGCCGGGAGCGATGGACGCCGTGTCGCGGTCCGCCGGACGGCTTTCGGCCTCGTCGCGCCGCACCAGATCGCTGAAGCCCAGCACCCCGCCGGGCCGCAGCACGCGGACCGCTTCGGTCAAAAAGCTTTCCGGGCGCGGCAGGAGGGAGGCCACGCACTGACACAACACCACATCGGCCCAGCCGTCCCGCAGGGGGATGTGGCGGATGTCCGCCGCGCAAAAGAGCGGCCGCACCGCGCCTGCCGCAGGGGAAGGAGGATGCCGCCAACCGGATCGGGGCGTCCTGTCCAGAGCCACGACCCGCTCTCCTTCCGCCGCCAGCCGCAATGCCGCCGCGCCTTCGCCGCAGCCCGCGTCCAGCACCCGCAGCGGTCGCGCGGCATCCCGCGCATCGTCCGTGCCGTGGCCCGGACCATCGGTCAGCGCCGCCCGGCAGGCCCGCCAGAGGCGTTCCGTGGCCGCCGCGCCGCCGGGATGCCATTCTCCGCCGCTGACGGCGCGAAACAGGGGATGCGCCCAGGGCAGAGACATCACTTGTCTTCCAGCAGGCGTTCCACTTCCAGCATCTTGCCTGCGGCCAGCGAGCGCGGGATCATGGTCAGGCCGCAGCGCGGGCAGCGGGGCAAAAAGACATCAAAGGCACTCTGCAGATATTCGCCCTGCACCTTGCCCTGCTCCAGCGCGCAGCCGCAGCGGCCGCAGCGCCACGGCCCCCCGTCCGGGGCGTAATTGGGTCCCATGCTCATGCCTGACCTCCCTGTCCTTCGTCGTCGCAACAGACGGACCCGCCGGACGGGCCGTCCGCCGTCAGGATGCCCGGGACCCGCATACGGTGACACCAGGCCGCATGGAGCACGAAGCCCGCGCCGTCCGCCGCCGGGCTGTACTCCACCCAGAACGTCACCTGTCGCGGCCGCCAGGCCCCCAGACGATGCCCGTTGCTTTCATTGACGAAATACGCGCCCTCCCGCTCGATGCGGGTGACGGTTTCGCACACGTCCTCCCGCAGGATGTGCCGGGCCTCCATCTCGCGCAGCACGTCCTCCGGGATATGCAGCGGCAGCCAGCGGGCCATGCGGTCGGGGACCGGCGTACCGCAATCGGGGAAACGCCGCACAAGGCGTTCACGCAGGGCGGCGCGGGCGGCACGCCGGGCCGAGAGCCCGGGACCGGGACGTGCGGGCTCCGCAGGCTGTCCGGCCAGCTGGGGCAACAGATCGAAAAGATGCAGGGACGCCTTGCCCCCGGCCACGAGCCTGTCCCGGCACATGATGCAGGAGGTGAGCGCCGTGTGCGCCAGCTCCTCGCCGCGTCGCACGCTCATGGATGCCGCCAGTTCCGGCTGCGCGCACCAGACCAGACCGCCGTAGCCGCAACAGGCCGTTTCCCTGCCGCTGAGAACGGGTTCGTCCAGCGTGGCCCCGGCCTTGCGGGCCAGCGAGCGCACGGCCGCCTGCCACGCGGCGTCATGCCGGGCCGTGCAAGGGTCCTGCACGCTCAGCGTCCCGTGCGCCGGGGCCGCATCCGTCCCCGGCCAGGGCAGCGCGTCGAGCACTTCCCAGAGCGAGAGCGGGCGAGCTTCGGGCAGCGCCTCCCGCAACACGCTCAGACAGGACGAACAGGCCGCCAGCAGCCGGGGCCTGCCGCAGGCTTCCCAATGTTCCCGCAAGGCGGAGGTCTGTGCGGCAAAGTCCGCTTCCCGCCCGGCCCAGCGCGCCGGGATGCCGCAGCAGCGCAGCAGCAGGCCCACCGGCCCGCGCGCCAGCCCCGGCGCGAACTCGCCCGCTCCGGCCAGCGCCGCGCGCAACCAGTCGAACAGGGCTTCCACCTGCTCCCCGCGCGAAGCGGCAAGCTGACAGCCGGGGAAGAACAGCCAGCCCTCGCCCCCTGCGGCGTCGTGCGAGGCGGACGTTCCCCCGTCCGCAGGCTGCGCGTCCGGCGGGATGCGGACGGCGCAGGCCTCGCCGCAGGCGGATTCCATGTCCTCCAAGGCGAACTCATGCGCCGAGGCCGGCATATAGCCCCGTTCCACCATGTCCCGCCGGGACGTGAGGCAGAGCTCGGACATGGAAAATTTCTCCGGGCACAGCTCCTCGCACTGCCCGCAGAGCGTACAGCCGTTGATGAGTTCATTGGCCAGGTGCAAGCCCATGACGATGGCGGCATTATTGAACATCTGCCGGGCGTAGACGCGAGGATAGCCCTTGTACTTCTGCAGGAGCAGGCACTGCTTCACGCAGATGAGGCACTGGCACTGCAGGCAGCGCGCCGCCTCCTGCCGGGCTTCCGCCTCACTGTAGGTCTCTGCGGCGGGCTCCACGCGCGGCACGGGCACGATGCCCTCCAGACGGGTATGCAGTTCGCGCGGGCTTTCCTCACGGGCGGCGGTCAGGGAGACGCCCCCGGCCAGCCGTTCCAGCGATCGGGCCGCCTGCCGCCCTTCCCCGGCCTGCCGGGAGGCTGACGCATAACTCATGCCCGCAGGCGTCCGTGAAGGGCGGCCCGCCACGCAGACCGTATCCCGCCAGTGCAGGGTGGCGGCGTCCACTTCCGCCGCTTCCAGCGCAAGTCCGGCCGCGGCCCCGGCGTCCACCAGCACGGCGTCCGTCTCGGCACAGGCCCGCGTCAGGCGCGCGGCATCCAGCGCCGCCGCTTCAAAGCGCACGCCCTTGCGTTCCAGCGTCTGCCGCTGTGCCTCCCAAAGGACAGCCATGTCCGGCACCAGCGGGAAAACTTCGGCAAGCCCCGCCTCCACGGGCCGGTCATGGACGATGACCACGCCGTAGCCCTTGCCCGCCAGATCCCAGGCAGCCACCAGCCCGGCCAATCCCGCGCCGAACACGGTGATGCTCTTGTTCTTGCGCGGCATGGGCAGCGGCCGGGACTGCGGCCCCAGCGCCTCAAGGCAAAAGACCTCAAGCCCGCGCACGTCCAGCGAACCGCCGAGATCGCGCCGGGCGCAACCCTCCTCGCAGGGATGATCGCACAGGCGGCAGAACAGTTCCGGCAGCGGCAGGTGGCGCTCCAGCAATTTGCGGGCCGCGGCCCACTTGCCCTGCGCGGCCTGATCAAGAAAGGCCCGCACATCAAGATCCAGCGGGCAGTCCCGGCGGCAGCGCGGCGGGCTCTCCTGCGTGCAGCGGGCCTCTGCCCGCCGCAGATAGTCCTGATCAAAAACGGTCATATGGCGTTCCCTATGGGGTGACTCGTGCTGGTTACTTTTTGGGGGGAAGGGGAACCCCTTTCTTCCCCAAAACCCGCTTCCCTCAAGGAGAGATCAAAAGAAATGGCCTTTCCAAACCAATATCATTTTGCGGCGAACTGTATACACACCCGTCAGGATATACCTTCAGATGATGCGCCCTGCTCCCTGATGAAAGCGCGCAGGGGAAGGGATGGGGGACCGGGGGAAGGATGACGAGAACGTCTTTTCACGCTTCGCTGCGAAAAGACTGGGCCCTCCCGCGCCGGCGGCGACCGAAAGGCGGCCGTAGGCCGTGCCCGTTGCGACGCAGGAAGCTACGGGCATCGACAGCAGAGCGAGGGGTTTCCCTTCTCCCCAAACGAA
>NZ_CALVHE010000021.1 GCF_944327235.1 uncultured Desulfovibrio sp. | reverse complement strand
CCCACTGTGGCGCTGGTGGCTGTTCCCGCCGCCCGCAACGTGGCGGTTATGCCGCTGTCCACCGCGTCCACCACGGCCCCACTGCCCCGCGTCACTGCCGAAGCCGCCGCCGAGCCCGCCGCGCACACGCCTTCGCTCACGCTGCTGGCCGCATTGCGCACGCCGTTGCCCATGGCCGAGGCCGCCGAACTCACCGCCCCCACTGTGGCGCTGGTGGCTGTTCCCGCCGCCCGCAACGTGGCGGTTATGCCGCTGTCCACCGCGTCCACCACGGCTTCACTGCCCCGCGTCACTGCCGAAGCCGCCGCCGAGCCCGCCGCGCATACGCCTTCGCTCACGCTGCTGGCCGCATTGCGGAGCGAGCCGCCTGCCGACTTCCCCATCTGCCAGAGCTGCCCGCGCAAGGCATTCACCACTTCATTCAGGCATTCGCCGGATACGGCCAGCAGCATGGCCGCACTGTCCCGGATGCCGGCCTGACGCGCGTCCTCTTCGTCCAGCGCGGCATGGCGGAAGGCATACTTGGTGCTCATGCCCGCACGGATGGCAAGCAGACTGTTTGCCGCGCCGTCAATGGCAGCGGTCGTGAAGAACTGAACCGAGGCCCCCACCAGCGGAACGGAAGCCGTCGCCAGAGAAGGGGCCGCCGCAGGCACAAGGGCGCTCATGCTTTCCGTCACCGTGCGGGGGATATCCAGCGCCTCGATGGAAAAAGCCAGAAAAGTGGCGGAGGAGACCGCATGATAGACGCTCCACACTTCCCGCAGGGAAGGCCGCTGGTTATAGATGGCCGAAACTTTCCAGACCATACGGCAGAGCGCCACAAAGACGATGAGAGCATCCAGACGTCCGTTCTGGGAAAGCGCCGTGCCCAAAAACACTTTCTTGGCGTCGCTGCGGATGACGGCATCCGCCCGTTCGTCCAGCAACGCCAGCGCCTGCGGCAAAAAATCAGAAGCGTCGGGATCCAGTCCGGCCTGTCGTACAAGGCGGTTTGCGCGCAGACGATGCGTCAACTCGGCGGCAAAGGCCTGCCGTTCCGCCTCGCTGGGATCCTCGCGCAGCAACAGACGGGACGGTCGGGCAAAGCAGGCCAGTCCCAGCCAGATCAGCGCGACGAGTTCCAGCCCGGCGCAGGCCAGCCAGGCGACCCTGCCCCAGCCGGGCGCGAACAATTCCGTCAGCTCGCGGGCCAGCCCGTTGAGTTGGACGAGCAAAACCAGTACCGCCAGCATGACGAGGGCGGCCACTATCTTCAAAAGGTGCTGCAACATCGGCGACCTCCGATAACAAGGGAAAAATACTGTCCGGCAGGAGACATGCCCGGACCGGTTCCTGATGATACTATCACCACGAAAATGCCGCTTGGCAAGTCATTCTGTCGTCATGCCGGTCAGCAAGGCGTCAATCTCCCTGCCTGACGGAAAACATGAGCCTCCCCGAAGGGAGGCCCTGTGATGCCCGTTCGGCGGCGGATCGCCTGTTATCGGTGTATGGTTGTTCCGCCTCCTGTGTCTTATGGCGCAGCGAGTCCAGCCGAAACGTCATGCGCTGTGTTGGGGGGAAGGGACAGTTGCCCCTTCACCCCCTCCATCCTTACCCAAGGAAGGATCGCAGCAGCGGGCCGACCTCGCTGGGCCGCTTGGCGACCTTGGCTCCGGCCTGGATGAGCGCTGCCGTCTTGCCCTTGACCGTACCGCGACCGCCGGTGACGATGGCACCCGCATGGCCCATGCGCTTGCCTTCCGGAGCGGTACGTCCGCCCATGAAGGCCACAAGGGGCTTGGTAAAGATGCCGGCCTCCCTGGCTTCGGCCACTTCCTCTTCCATGGTGCCGCCCAGCTCACCGATGATGACCACGGCATGTGTGTCGTCGTCGGCTTCGTACAAGGGCAACAGCTCGGCAAAGCGGGTGCCGGGGACCGGGTCGCCGCCCACGCCGATGAGCGTGGTGATGCCGAAGCCCCCCTTGACGATCTCGGCCGTCACTTCGTTGGTCAGGGAGCCGCTGCGGGTCATGACGCCCACATGGCCCTTGCGGTACACGCGCTCGATCCAGTAGGGGATCGTCCCCAACATGGCCTCTCCGGCGGAGATGATGCCGGACGTATTGCCGCCGATGACCATGGCGCCGCAGGACATGGCGGCACGCCGTATCTCGATGGCGTCATGCAGGGGGATGCCGTCGGCAATGGTGCAGATCTTGCGGATGCCGGCGTCCAGCGCCTCGAATACCGCATCTCTGGTGAACTTGGGCGGCACGAAGAGCATGGAGACGTCCGCCGGGTGTTCCGCCATGGCACGCCGCACCGAATGATACACCGGTATGCCGTCCACGTTCTGGCCTTCCTTGCCGGGGGTGACGCCCGCCACCACCTGCGTGCCCATGTCCTTCATGTGTTTTGCCCAGAAGGCCCCTTCCTTGCCCGTGACGCCCTGCACGATGACGCGCGACTGCTTATTGACGAAAATGCTCATCAGGCCCTCCCCGCGGCGATGTCCACCGCACGCTGCACAGCTTCTTCAGTATTGGTCAACGGTTCAAGTCCGGCTTCCCGCAGGATCTTGAAGGCCTCTTCCTCGTTGGTGCCGCGGATGCAGGTCACGATGGGCTGCTGCGGCTTGTGCGTCTTGATGGCCTCCACCAGCCCCTGCGCCATGACGTCCGCTCGGGCGATGGTGCCGAAGGTCACCACCAGGATGACCTTGCTGGGCGTTTCCAGACAAAGCTCCATGGTCCGTACGGCCTTGGTGTAGTTGGCTCCACCGAATTCCACATAGGTGGCGACCCTGCCGCCCGCGTCGTTGATGAGGTCGAAGACCGTGGTCGTCAGCCCCGCACCGGCGCACATGAGGGCCACGTCCCCGTCAAAGACCAGATAGGGGATGCCTTCCTGCGCGGCCTCGAATTCCACCTGCGAATCGAACTGTTCGCGACTCAGCGGATAGTCGGGGTGACGCCATTCGGAATTGTCGTCGATGATCAACTTGCCGTCGCCGGCGATGGCCGCGCCGTCCGTGGTGATGAACAGGGGATTGATCTCCGCCAGCTGGGCGTCGTAGGCCGTGAATGCCTTGTAAAGATTGCGCACGACACCGCTGACGGGCTTGATCAGCTCCGTGGGCAGGCCCATGCCGTAGACAAGATTGTTGATGTGGAAAGCGCCGAGGCCGTGCGCCATGTCCACCTTGACGGTCACGATCTTCTCCGGCGCGGTGGCAGCCAGCTTTTCGATCTCCACGCCGCCTTCGGCGCAGCCGATGAGCATGGCGGTGGACGTCACGGCGTCCACGGTGACGGCCAGATAGATCTCACTGGCGATGCTGACCGCTTCTTCCACCAGGATCATGTGGACGTTATGCTCGGAAGCAAAGAGTTCCTGCGCCTCATTTCGGGCGCTCTCGGCGTCCTTCACCAGCCGGATGAGCCCGGCCTTGCCGCGCCCGCCGCGCAGCACCTGCGACTTGAGCACGCAGGGCAGGCCGACTTCGGCAACGGCGGCATCCAGCTCCTCCATGCTGCGAACAAGTATGCCCTTGGGGGTGGTGATGCCCTTTTCCCGGAAAATATTTTTCGCTTGGTATTCGAACAGCTTCATGGTCAATCCTCTTGCGCGCTCCTGCGCGCCGTCTTGGCAGGGGGTGGCGGCCCCTGAGGGCCGCCGGTCAACCTACTACTTGCCGTGCTTCTTCCAGAATTCTCCCCACATTTCCTCGTCGCTGAAGCTCCACGGTTCCACGGGTTCGTTGACCCAGGTCACGTTCATGAAGTGCTTCCAGTGCACGTTCTCCGTCGTGACGTTGCCGCCCCAGGTGCCGCAGCCCAGCGTGGCCGTGGACGGCATACGGTTGAAGGGATGTCCGCCGTTGCCCGCGCTCATGGCCTGCCGCACCGTCACGCGGGAGGACTTCATGTGCTCACCGAGATACTCGATGTATTCCCGCTTGAAGGTATGGATGCCGCAGGAATGCCCACGCCCCACAAGGCTGGTCAGTTCGGTCAGGATGCGGTAGGCGTCCATGAAGTCCTTGGCCTTGTAGACGGTCAGCACCGGCGAGATCTTCTCGTCATGGAACTTGTCCTCACGGATGGGCTGCGTGCCTTCCACCAGCAGGATCTCCGTGCCGTCGGGGATGCTGATGCCGGCGGCCTCGGCAATGACGCGGGCGGACTTGGCGATGACGTCCTGATTGAGCGCCAGCTTGCCCTTGGCATTGACCTGCCACATGTAGTTCTTGAGCTTTTCCCGGTCCTCGCCTTCCACGAGCCAGCAGCCGTTCTTCTTCATCTCGGCCATGAACTGATCATAGATGGCCTCCACCGGCACCACGGCATTCTCGGACGAGCAGGAGGTGGCATAGTCAAAGAGCTTGCTGCCGCAAATGAGCTTTGCCGCCTCGGCCACATCGGCATCCTCGGCCACGATGGGCACGGCATTGCCCTGCCCCACGCCGTAAGCCGGCGTGCCGCTGGAGTAGGCCGCGCGCACCACCGCGCCGCTGCCGGTGGCCACCACAAGGTCGCTGGCCTTCATGAGTTCGGCCACGGCCTCGCGGCTGTTGTCCTCCACCACCTGGATGAGGTCCTCAGGCGCACCCACGCGGCGCAGGCCCTTGCGCATCATGTTGATGGCCTCGGTGGTGCACTTCAGGGCGCGGGAGCTGGGCTTGAAGATGACCGCATTGCGGCACTTGAGCATCCCCACCGCCTTGCCGCCGCAAGTGGACGTGGGATTGGTGGCCGGGAGGATGGCGCAGATGACGCCCACCGGCTTGGCATACTTGGATATGCCGCTCTTTTCGTCGCGTTCTATGCAGCCTACGCTCTTGGCGCCGCGGATGTCATGCAGCACGCCGCCCACCTTGCGCTTGTGCTTGATGATCTTGCTTTCCACATTGCCGAAACCTGTTTCTTCCACAGCCATGCGGGCAAGCTTGGCGATATTTTCGTCTTCATAGACTTCCCAGCCCACGGAAAGGCACATCTCGTCGACCTGCTCCTGCGTATAGTCGTTGATGGCTGCCTGCGCCTTGCGGGCGATTTCCATTTGTTCACTGATGGTCTTCATGGATTCTTTCCTCCCGGAAGTGTGGATATACATAGAGATCATGGGCGCGTAAGGCGCTCGTTAATGCCAGATGTCCATTCCGGCGAAACTTCCAAAGACGGACACCGAGAGGGTGACGCAGCAGATGGCGATGATGGTCATCACCACACCGGACTTCGCGAACTCGGCAATGGTGAAATAGCCGGATGAATAAGGGATGACGTTGGTGGGGCTGGAGGTCACCATGATGAAGGCCATGCTGGAGGCGATGCCTGCAGGACCGGCCAGCACCCAGGGGTTCATGCCGATATCCATGGCCAGGGCGATGATGAGCGGCATGATCACCGCGCCGGTGACGCTGTTGCTGGAGAAGAAGATCTTGAGCAGCTCCACGAGGGTGATGACCGCGAGGACCCGCAACACGGGATGCAGGCTGCCCACTTCGGACAGGGCCCCCCAGGCGATCCAGCGGGCCGCGCCGGTGCTGGCCAGCAGCATGCCGGCCGAAATGCCGCCCGCGATCAGGATGAGGCCGCCCCAGTCGATGCTGCGGGAAGCGTCCTTCCAGTCTTCGAACACGCGCAGGCCGGGCATGAAGAGGAGCACGAAGCCCAGCAGGGCCACGAAGGCTTCCGGAGCCTTGAAGCCCAGGATGGGAGCGACATGCGATCCGCCGAGCCACAGGGCCACCATCACCACGAACACCACGAGCGTACGGATTTCCTTGGCCTTGAGACCGCCGAGAGCCCGCAGTTCATCACGGATGCTGTCGAGGGACATGGGGATTTCCTTCAGTTCCGGCGGAAAGATCTTCATAAGGCAGAACCAGCCAAGCGGGACCATGAGCAGCGCGCCGGGCACGCCCACGGCCATCCACTCGGCAAAGGAGACGTCCAGCTTGGCGATGTCGCGCACATATTGCATGGCCAGCACGTTGGCGCCGCAGCCGGCGGGCGTGGCCGTGCCGCCGATGAGGCTGCCCCAGACGATGCCGATCATGAGGGCTCGACCGAAATTGCTTTCCAGCGGCTTGCAGCCGCTGCCCTGCAGGATGCTCATGCCCAGCGGCAGCAGCATGGCGGCCACGGCCATATCCGTCACCCACATGGATACCAGCGTACCCACCAGCATGAAAGCCAGCACGATGCGATCCGTGCGGCGGCCGACCCTGGTCAGCATCCAGAGCATGAAGCGCCGGGCGAGGCCGGATTCCGTCATGGCGGCGGAAAGCCCCATGGCCCCCATGAGAAAGAGAATGGACTGATTGCCCAGGCCCGCCTTGACGAGGTTGCCGAAGGAATCGACGTTCATGATGTGCAGCAGCACGATGAGACTCAGGGACGTGGCGGGAAAGGGGATGGCTTCCGTCATCCACATGATGACGGCGAAACACAAAACGCCCATGACGATTTTGGCATTTTGCGTCAGGGGGATGACCTCTTCCCCCTTATAGAAGGGCGGAGGTGTGGGCAGGGCTATGACCAGCAGCATGATGCCGATGCCCAGGAGAAAGAAAAAGGTCTTGCGCGCTGTTTCCAGCGGCACTCTGTCGCCACATATGGCTGTCAGGCAGTTGTTCAGACGACTCATATCACTGTCTCCATGCTGATAATGACGATGTCTTCTAACGCGCGTTTACTTGTCCCTTTTAGTACAAGATACATGCCAGCGCGCCGCAGTAAGCAGATAAACAAAAATATTACATAAAAACAAATAGTTATACAATTTGATTTAGTTATCGACATTTAGCTGGCCATCAATATTGTCTTAAAATCAATACACTATGACAGACTGTCTTTTTTAAAAGACAATTTGTGATTTTAAAAACAATAGAGCATTTTGCCTTTGAAAAAGGCAAAATGCGAGGCGGCAGCACAGCGCCGCCCGGCCCAAAGTAAGCGGGAAAACCGCGTTTTTTCCGTGAAACGCCAGGCCGTATGGTTTGAAACGCAAAGCGTTTCAAACTGAAAATGCTCTAAGGACTTGTCATCAGGATATGTCAGGATGCGTATGGACGCAGAACGGCCTCGGCGGAGCATCACCGAGGCCGCGGGACCACCTGCCTCCGGGAGAGGACAGACAGGGGTGTGGAGGTGCTGGGACAGACAGCTCAGGGGAGACAGGCCGCGCATGTCCCAGCAAAGGGGCAAAACTTATCGGGAAAACATCTGTCGGACAGGATCACTTCGGCGCGGCGGTTCTGTCCGCCGAGATCGCGCGCAAATACGTATCCTTCACGTCGGCAAGACGATTTTCCCCACCGGCAAACTCCGTCAGGGACTTCAGCCAGCCCTGCATCCGCTGGTCCTTGCCGGTAAAGAGCGCCATCTGCCCGTCAAGGCCGAAGATCGGATGACGTGCCAGTTCCCACGCAGCATCCTGAGGCGGCAGATGCTTGCCCGACCACTGCCGCTGAAACTCGGCGTAAGCCGCCACAAGCTTTTCACGCGGGGTCTCCTGCAATGCGCTTATCCCCCGGAAGTACATGGAGAGAAATGCCTGGACACGCTCAGGATGCTGACCGGCAAACGCCTTGTCCGCGAGGATGAGCGTCGGCTGACTGGCGTTGCACTGACTGGAAAGCGTCACCGGCTGCAAGCCATTGCGCTCCGCTTCCAGCGTGAAGGGCGCCCAGAGGGCCACGGCATCCCCCTCACCGGAAAGAAAAGCGCGCAGCGCCGCCTCCTGCGGCATGTCCTTGAGGATGACGTCCTTTTCCGTCAACCCCAGCGCCGCCAGCCACTTGTGCACCGTATAATGCGCGGAGGATCGCAATGTGCAGAGAATGGTCCTGCCGCGAACCGTCCCGGTCGTGCCCGCCATCTCGGGGTAAAGGGCATTATAGCCGGTGTGGCCCAGCATGGGGCTGTCCTTGCGGACATAGATACCGGTCGCCAAAGACTCGTCATTGCCTATGGCGATGATCTCCGCCGCATTTTCCAGCGAGGCCGTCAGGGCGGGCAGGGCGCCGCAGGCGGCGATCTGCCAGGGAGCCTGCCGCATATCGGCCATCAGTTCCCGGCCCGTCTCATAGAATTTCATATCGAGCCGGAAACCGGCCTCCACGTCCCAGCCATTCTGGCGGGCGTACCACGCGGCAAAGGCTTCATGCTCCACAAGCCATGCGGTCTTGAGCGTATACGGCTCTTCGCAGCTGGCGTATTGCGGCAGACTTGCCAGCAGCAAAAAGGCCAGAAGCGCGGAAAGCACTGTTCGCATAGTAACCTCCTGAAGGTTTTTCTTCCGTTCAGCAAGTTACATGCCAGCCCATTTCGAGGGAAACGGAGGCAAAAGGACAGATCGCCGTGCCATCGGGTCTCGTCGGACGGTCCACGACAGACGGCCCCGTCACATCTCCATGACAGACGGCTTCATGCCGGAAAATGCGGGCAGCAGCGGTGCGGCACTCGTCTGACCGCAATGTCTGCTTTCAGAGACAGTAAAGACATATTGTCTGTCTCCCCGGACAGGACGACCTCCCGCGACGAGCTCCGCCCTACTCCGCGTGCCGCCGGATGCCGAGCCTGCGCATCTTCTCGTAGATATTGGCCCGTGAGATGCCGAGCGCCTGCGCCGTCCGCGAGACGTTCCAGCGGTTTTCCCGCAAGGCGACCAGTATGGCGTTCCGCTCGCTGTTGTCCCGAATGGCCCCAAGACGCTGGTCGCCGCCTACCCGGCCTTCTTCAGGCAGGGAAGCCCCCATGAGCAGCGACGGCGGCAGATCGTCCAGCGTAATGACATCCCCTTCCGCAAGACTGAGCGCATGAGAGAGGACGTTCTTGAGTTCGCGCACGTTGCCCGGCCAGTTGTAGCGATGGAATACGGCCATCACTTCCGCACTGCAGCGGATGTTCCCTTGCCGTTCCAGCATATGCTCCACCAGCGCGGGGATGTCCTCCCGCCGATCCCGCAGCGGCGGCAGGGTCAGCAACATGGAATTGATGCGGTAGTAGAGATCTTCCCGAAAGGTCCCGTTGGCCACCATCTTGCCCAGATCGCGGTTGGTGGCCGTCACCAGCCGGAAATTGACGGGATGCGGCGTACTGTCCCCCACACGACGGACGACCCGCTCCTCGATGACGCGCAGCAACTTGACCTGCGCCCCGGGCGGCAAGTCCCCCACTTCATCCAGAAAGAGCGTCCCCTCGTCCGCCAGTTCTATCTGCCCTTCCTTGCCCTCCTTGCGCGCACCGGAAAACGAACCCGGCGCATAGCCGAACAGTTCGCTTTCAAACAGCTCCTGCGGGATGGCCGCGCAGTTGAGGCTGACAAAGGGGCCTCCGCTACGGCTGCTGGCATTGTGGATGGCGCTGGCCGCCAGCTCCTTGCCGGTGCCGGTCTGCCCGTTGATGAGCACGGTGCCGTCCGTTCGGGCAAAGCGCAGCAAAAGCTGTTTGAAGGACAGCATGGCCGGAGAGGAGCCGACAAGGGAATCCAGCGTATAGCGGGCCTCGAGAGCGGTCTTGATGCGCCGGGCATACCGGTTGACCTTGCGTCCGAGGGAATCTATCTGCCGCTGGAGGATGTGGATCTGCTCCGGCTTGTCCAGCACCACCATGGACATGGCCCCTATGAGCTGTCCCTGCGCGTTGAACAGCGGATAGCGATTGGTCAGGATGCGGCTCGACGTTTCGCTGATGAGGCGGATGGCCCCGATGTCCGGCTCACCGTTCTGCAGCACATGGGGGATGCGCGAATCCGGGATAAGCTCCGTGATGTGCCGTCCTATGGCCTGTTCAGGCTCGATATTCAGGTACCCGGCATAAGCCTTGTTGATAAAGACGACGATCCCGTCCCGGTCACAGATGAACAGACCGGTCGAAAGATTCATGATGGCGATATTGAGTATGGAGCAGACATCGGAGGAGCCGTTGCCCGTCTGGAGGGGGAGATTTTCGCCCATGAAAAACTCCAGGAAGGAAGTTGCGCACAAATACGGGCCAAACGAGACATGCCGGACGGGATGCGCCGCATACAGCCACGCCGCTTCGACGGCTGACCAGCGACCGGCCGCCTCTGCGCCTGCCATGTCAGGCGGACGCGCGCAGCGGCAATGCTCAGACGACGTGAGCGATCCACGGCACAGCGTGCCGCGTCCTTTTCTTCTACAGGAGATGCCTGTCGGAATAAAGAGGCTTCACAGGCCCCGCTTCCTCTGATCCACCGCCGCCGCAATGGCCAAACGCGCCCTGCTCCTTGTCCTTGCCTAGGCTCAGGACTCATTACGCCTTTTTGCGAGGGGAAGAAAAAAACTTTGCTTTACTGCCGATTTCGTCGCCCAACAGGCACGGCCCTGCGGGCCGCCCTTTGGGTCGCGCTCTGCTGTCGATGCCTGTAAGGCTCCCTCGTCGCCTAACAGGCACGGCCCTGCGGGCCGCCCTTTGGGTCGCGCTCTGCTGTCGATGCCTGTAAGGCTCCCTCGTCGCCTAACAGGCACGGCCCTGCGGGCCGCCCTTTGGGTCGCTGCTTGCGGCAAAAAGGGGGGCTTCCCCCTCAAACTCCCCCATCTTACCCCCAAACCCGCTACTTGGGTAACAGTAATTGGGGACGAAACACCTCACGATATAAAAACAAGTATTATTTTACAGTAAGTTATAAAAATATCTTTGGCAGGCCATATCATGCCTTATCAGCATACTTTTATATTCAATATAAGTATTTGCTATTATTTTACTGCCTGTCTACTCTTTCGCCGTACACGGAACGTGCTGCCGATCCGGCAGTACAGACAAACAGGAGGTGCGCCATGCCCATGCTGATCATGCGCGGTTTGCTGCTCACCGGCCTCGTGCTGGGGAGTCTGACCATGTTTTCCGTCCAGGCCCCCGCAGCCGCCCCCTCGTCAACCGGCAACTCCATAAAGGATGATACCGCCATGCAACTGGAAAAAGACTGGGACAAGACGTTTCCTCAAAGCGACAACGTGACGCACCAAAAGGTGACCTTTCAGAATCGCTACGGCATCACGCTGGTGGCGGACCTGTACCGCCCCAGAGAGGTCGAGGGGAAGCTGGCGGCCATTGCCGTCAGCGGACCTTTCGGCGCGGTAAAAGAGCAGGCTTCGGGCCTTTATGCCCAGACCATGGCCGAGCGCGGTTTCATCACGCTTGCCTTCGACCCTTCCTTTACCGGTGAAAGCGGCGGACAGCCGCGCCATGTCGCCTCGCCCGACATCAATACCGAGGATTTCAGCGCGGCGGTGGACTACCTCGTCACCCGTGAGGATGTGGACGCCGGGCGTATCGGCATCATCGGCATCTGCGGCTTCGGCGGCATGGGGATCAACGCTGCCGCCATGGATACCCGCATCAAGGCCACGGTCGCCTCCACCATGTACGATATGAGTCGCGTCATCGCCAACGGCTATTTCGACGCCATGGACGAAGAAGGACGCCATGCCCTCCGCACCCGACTGAACGAGCAGCGTACCGCGGATGCCCGCTCCGGCCATATCGCGTCCGCCGGCGGCCTCCCCGACACGCTGACCGGCGATGAACCAGCCTTCGTCAAGGACTATTACGATTACTACAAAACACCGCGCGGCTATCATCCGCGCTCGCTCAACGGTGGCAGCGGCTGGAACGCCACTTCGGCCCTTTCGTTCATGACCATGCCCCTGCTGGCCTACGCAGGCGAGATCCGTTCCGCCGTCCTGCTCATCCACGGCGAAAAAGCCCACTCCCGCTACTTCAGTGAGGATACCTTCAAAAAACTCCGCGGCGACAACAAGGAACTGCTGATCGTCCCCCAGGCCAGCCATGTGGACTTGTACGACCGGATGGATGTCATCCCCTGGGACACGATGGAGAACTTTTTCAGGACCCATCTGCGATAGAGCAATTCCACATTGAAAATGTGGATTGCTCTGGTAGTCGCGAGAGCGACTACCCGCAACCGAACACACGGAAAAACCACGCTTTTTCCGTAGTGTGAGGGCAGCGTCAGCATTGAGATTGGACACGATTTCAATGCGAATCCGCTCTAGATCCGACGGCCTGCCGGAGAAGGCGCTCCGCCCGGGGGCTGCATCACTATCCGCTCCCCTTCCCCAGCGCGCTTTTACCGGGGGAAGCGGCAGGGACACGAGGCCCCCCTGCCCCCAAAGGCAAACCGCTCTAAAATATTTTACAGATTGCTATCAACAGGCCCTGGTCGGCAGACAGCGGGGGCCGTGGAGAACAACGAGGGAGACCATATGGATACGGCGCAGCTCATCCAGCATTTCAATCAGGGAAAAAGCGTCACGCCCGGCACCCCGGAGCATGATCTGCTGCTGCAATGCAGCAATGAAGCCATGCGCATCACGGCGGAACTGAACGCTGCCTATCATTCGCCGGAGCAGATACGCGAGCTCATGTCGCAGCTCACAGGAAAGCCCATCGACGCGACCTTTACGCTCTTCCCTCCCTTCTACAGCGACTTCGGGAAGAACATCACCATTGGGAAAAACGTCTTTATCAATGCCTGCTGCTGCTTTCAGGATCAAGGCGGCATCCACATCGGAGACGGCGCCCTGATCGGGCACAGGGTCGTACTGGCCACCATCAACCACGGGTTCCTGCCTGAAGAACGTTCATGTTGCCGTCCTGCGCCTGTCGTCATCGGCCGGAACGTCTGGATCGGCTCCGGCGCCGTGGTGCTGCCCGGCGTCAGCATAGGTGAAAACGCCATCGTTGCCGCCGGCGCCGTGGTCACGCGAGATGTGGATCCGGGCTGCATCGTGGCCGGCATCCCGGCACGATTCGTCAGATCCATTGCGGGCATGTCGCCACAGGAAAAACAGTCCTATATCATCTAAGCTCAGGACTCATTACGCTTTTTTTGGGGGGAAGCCCCCCCTTTGCTCTGCTGTCGTGCTGGCGGGGGGGCCCTTCCCCCCAAGCAGGCAACGAATAGTGGTAACAGACTTTAGAACATTTTCAGTTTGAAACGCTTTGCGTTTCAAACCATACGGCCTGGCGTTTCGCGGAAAAAGCGCGGTTTTTCCGCTCACTTTTGGCCGGGCGGCGTTGTGTCGCCGCCTCGCGTTTCATCTTTTTCAAAGATTAAACGCTCTAGTATCCATTTCCTGCGCTGGACAAACCTGGCGGCAGCGATCCTGTACGCGGGACATCTGATGGAAAAAGGGAGACATGGCGTGACAGCCATGCCTCCCTTTTTCCATGTCTGATACGGCGAAGAAGTGCAGAACTCAGCTGAAGCCGTAATAGTCCACGTAACTCACAAGGTCTTCCACGGTCTCCCTGAGCGGGCCGAGCATCTGCGCCACAAACTCGTCCACCGAGCCATAAATGGTCTGGGTGACGCTCACCGCGTACCGCACCGGCACCTTGGCGCTCAGGATGGGGATGGCAAGCCCCGTGAGCGACGGATAGAGTTCGCCATCCATGAGGGCATAGCCCTTGGCCCGCACTTCTTCCAGATCCTGCAACAGCTGTTCGGGACTGCTCGTGGTCTTTTCCGTAAACGTGGAGAATTCCGTCCGCTGCAAATAGGCCGACAGTTCCTTTTCCGGCAAATGGGCCAGGATGGCCTTTCCCAGCGCCGAACAATACGCGGGCACGGTCCGTCCGACGGAAAACTGGGCATAGCTCGAGTTGGTGCTTTGCAGCCGGTAGACGATCTCCTTGCCATTCCACATGCCAAGATTGCATATACCGTTGTTTTTCTTGTTCTTTTTGGCAAGTTCATCAAGAAATTGTATGGCGATCTGGTCAAAGTCCCTTTTGGGCAGGATCCCCTTTCCAAGTTTGGAGAGCTTGTCGGTCAGCACATAGTTATTGTGTTGATCCTTGTCCACATAGCCATGCAGGCGCAGCGTACTCAAAAAACGGTAGCTCGCGCTCTTCTGCATACCCATGCGCTTGGCCACGCTGGTGACGGTCACATGTTTCTCCTCCACGAGGAGCTCCAGCAGTTGCAGACCTTTTTCAAATGTTTGCACATAGATGACGCTATTTTTTCCCATTTCCGACCCCTCGATACGGCGGCGTTGCTTTCTCTCTATAGTGGATAGTAGCCTATTTTATTTTTCCCGTCGATAACACCTTGACAAAGGGATGTGTGTAAACAATAATAGAAAAAAATTCACGATATGTGAATTTCAGGAGGATCAGATGCTCAAGGTTGTCCCTCTCATCGACGGGAGCATGGCCGAAGCCGTTGAGGCCGTTGCCCCCAACCCGTTGTCGGGAAATCCCGTTACCCATGTCTGGCGACGCTTCGTCCACCCGCGGGGAACGGTCAACGCCGGCGTCTGGGAATGCGCCGCCGGCAGCTTTGAAATCCCGTCGCACCCGAGCTGCGAGATGTGCGCCATCCTCGAAGGCGAGGCCGTCATCGAACACGCCGACGGCAGCCGTCTGACGGTCAAAGCCGGGGACTGCTTCGTCATCCCCCAGGGGGCGCATACCATCTGGCATGTCGCCAAGTATGTAAAAAAGACGTTTATCTGCTGCGTCGTACCGGAATAACCGCCGCGCGGACAAATAGGAGGAAGATGTTATGAATCAGGTTCCCGTAGCTGTCGTAACTGGCGGAAGCCGCGGTATCGGCAAGGCCGTGGCGGATGAGTGTATGCGTCTGGGCTATCGCGTCGTGCTCGTGGCCCGCAATCCTCGTAATCTTGAGCAGGCCTGCCGCGAGTTGACCGAAAAACATGCGCCGGACGCGGAGCACATGCCCGACACCGCTGCCGTGGACGTGGCCGATGTGGCGGCCGTCAAGGCCGCTGCCGACGTCATCATCAGCAAGCACGGCCGTATCGACCTGCTGTTCAATGCCGCGGGCATCAGCATCCCCGGCACGTTCGATCTGGATGTGGAGACCTTCACGCGCCTGTTCGAGGTCAATCTCCGGGCGCCCTTCCTCTTCATGCAGGCTTTCCTACCCCATATGGTCGCCCGGGGTGGCGGGCGCGTCATCAATGTGGCCTCGCGCAACGGCAAGGTGGCCGTGGCGGGGCTGGGCGGCTATTCCGCCTCCAAATACGGGCTGGTGGGCCTGAGCGAATCGGCCTATCGCGACTATGCCGCCAAGGGCATCAGCATCACCACCATCTGCCCCGGCTGGGTCAATACGGAAATGGCCGCCAATGAAGGCCCCTCGCTGCGCCCCGAAGAGATGGTGCAGCCGGAAGACGTGGCCAAGACCGTACGCTGGCTCCTGAGCATGAGCCCTTCCGTGCGCGTCATGGAAGTCATGCTGGAGTGCGCCGGCGACGTGGAACGCCGCGCCTCGGTGGAACTGGCCAAGCTCTATGCCCTCAGACGGCGACACGAGCAGGAATTCAACGAGCTTGACGTGCAGGCTGAGTCATGAAGGCCGTCATAGAAAACATCCAGCATTTCAGCCTGCATGACGGGCCGGGAACGCGTACCACGGTCTTTTTCAAGGGCTGCCCGCTGCGCTGCCTCTGGTGTTCCAATCCCACCACGCAGCATTTCGGCGCGGAACTCCTGCAAAAGACGGACAAGTGCCTGCGCTGCGGGGCCTGTGCGGCGGTCTGCCCGCAGCAGGCGGTGCACATGGTGCCCGGCTCTCTGCCGCAGATCGACCGCAGCCGCTGCATCAACTGCGGCCTGTGCACGTCGTCCTGTCCGGGCAAGGCGCTGATCATGGCCGGTCAGGAATACACGCTGGAAAGCGTCGTGGCCAATATCGCGGCCGACATGCTCTTTTATCGCAACTCCGGCGGCGGCGTGACCCTGTCCGGCGGCGAGGTGCTGGCCCAGTGCGACTTCGCGGTGGCCCTTAGCGAAGAATGCCGCTCACTCGGCATACAGACGGCCGTGGAGACGTCCGGCTATGCTCCCTACGAGAACCTGCTCCGGCTCTCGTCGGTGACGGACATCCTCTTCATGGACATCAAGCATGTGGACAACGAGGAGCACAAGCGTCTGACCGGCATGGACAATACGCATATCCTGGACAATTTCGCCCGCCTGCTTAAGGACAGGGTCGAACCCATCCATGTGCGGCTGCCGCTCATCCCCGGCTGCAATGACGACGACGCGCATCTTGCCGCCTACGCCGCTCTGCTCGCCGGTATGGAAGGCAACTTCGACCTGGAGGTCCTGCCGTACCATCGTCTGGGCAAGAACAAATACGAAATGCTGGGCCGGGAATACGCCCTGGGCGATACGCCTCCGCTGGAAGAGGAACGGGTCTCCCATGCCGTTTCCGTCCTGCGCGCGGGACTCGGACGCATCCCTGTCCTTTGTACGGCCTAGAAACACCCAACACGACATATAACCTGTCCGTGATGACGATTCTGGAGGAACATCATGGCTATTACCGAAAAGATGCGGCTTGACCGCGTCATGCAGCTGAAGTCCCAGTTCTTTTCCCATCGGCCCAGCGTCTGCATCGAAGGGGCGCTCTCCAAGACGGAAGTCTTCAAGGAGACCGAAAGCGAACCCATGATCATCCGCCGCGCCAAGGCCTTCCGGCGGCACTGCGAGACCAAGACCATCACCATCCAGCCGCATGAGCTCATCGTGGGCAATGCGGGGGCCGTGGCGCGCAGCATCCACGTCAACCCCGAACTGTCCAACAACTGGTTCTATGAGGAACTGGACACCATGAGCACCCGTCCTCAGGACCCCTACCAGATCACCGACGAGCAGAAGCGTCAGTATCGCGAGCTGGTCTATCCCTACTGGAAGGGCAAGACGCTGCGCGATTTCTGGAATGCCCGCGCCCCGCAGGAGATACGCGATCTGGTCGCCGTGGGCGGCGTGTGCGACAATGACGTGAAGATCGAATGCACGCCGGGCGACATGGTCCCGGCCTTCCAGCAGATCATCCTGCCGCTCGGCTTCGACGGCATCCGCCGTCAGGCCGAAGAGCATCTGGCGACGCTGGATTTCAACGACATCGAAAACTTTGCCAAGCGTGATTTCTGGCAGTCGGTCATCATCTGCTGCGAAGGCTTCTCCCTGCTTTGCGAGCGTCATGCCGACGCCGCGCGTGCCCTGCAGGTCGGCGCCGACGAACAGCGCAAGGCTGACCTGCGCCGCATCGAGAACGCCTGCCGGGCCATTGCCCACAATCCGCCCAGCACCTTCCACGAAGCCATGCAGCTCGTCTACTTCGTTTTCGTGGGTCTGTTCATCGAAGGCAACGCGGGGGGCTACTCGCCCGGTCTGCTCGACCAGTATCTGCTGCCCTACTATGAAAAGGAACGCGCCGCCGGCACGTCGGACGAAGAGATCCTGGAACTCATCGAATGCTTCTATGTGAAGACCGGCGAACAGATCTGGTACTGGAACGAACCCGCCGCCAAGCATTATTCCGGCTATTGCGCCTTCCAGAACATCGCGCTCGGCGGGCTGGACACCTACGGGCGGGACGCCGTCAATCCCCTGACCTATCTCATGCTGCAAGCGGGCATCGACGTGCAGATGGTGCAGCCCTCGCTTTCGGTGCGCATCAGCAAGAAGAATCCGGAAGCCTTCTTCCTCAAGGTGGCGGAACTGGTGCAGACGGGATCCGGTTTCCCGGCGGTCTTCAGTGACGACGTGGGCTACAAGATGCTGCTCAAGAAGGGCATCCCCGCTCACCTCGCCCGTGACTGGGCCCCCATCGGCTGCGTGGAAGCTCAGCTGGCCGGACGGCATTATCAGTGGAGTTCCGCCGGACACTACAATCTGGGCAGCGCTGTGGAATTCACCATGACCAACGGCATCCATCTGCAGAGCGGCAAGAAGCTCGGGCTGGAGACCGGCGATCCGGCCACCTTCACCACCTTCGACCAGTTCAAGGAAGCGCTCTTTGCCCAGCTGCGGCATCTGCTGCATCAGTTCTCCGTCTCGCAGAACATGCTGGAAGAGCTGCACTACCAGTATCTGCCCAATCCTGTGGCCTCCATGTTCACCACGGGCTGCATGGAGAAGGGACGCGACCTCACCCACGGCGGTGCGGAATTCAATACCGGCCCCGGCATGAACGGCAACGGCGTGGGCGACTTCGTGGATTCGCTGGCCGCCGTCAAGAAGATCATCTTTGATGAAAAGCGCTTCAGCATGGCGGATCTGACCGCCGCCATCAAGGCCGACTTCAAGGGCTATGAGGCGCTCCAGCGCGCCCTTGAGGAAGACGCTCCCAAGTGGGGCAACAACGACCCCGGCGCGGACGAGGCCATGATCGCCATGTGTGACGTCATCATCAAGGAGATCGATACCTATCGCGGCAAGCTCGGCAATCACAAGCTGCCGGCCCTGTATCCCGTCTCCTCCAACGTGCCGCAGGGCATGTCTGTCGCGGCCCTGCCGTCCGGCCGCAATGCCGGACGGCCGCTGGCCGACGGCTGCTCGCCCTCGCAGGGCCATGACCGCATGGGACCGACGGCCATCCTGCAGTCGCTCGGCAAGCTGCCGCACGAAAGCATCGACGGCGGGACCCTGCTGAACATCAAGTTCACCCCGCAGGTCATCCAGGGCAAGGAAGGCCGCGCCCGTATCTCGGCTTTCCTCAAGACCTTCCTTGACCTTGACGTCTTCCACGTGCAATTCAATGTCGTCAGCCATGAGATCCTGCGCTGCGCCCAGCAGCATCCGGAAGAGTACAAGAGCCTGCTTGTCCGGGTGGCCGGTTACAGCGCCTATTTCGTGGAACTGAGCAAGGAAATCCAGGAAGATATCCTGAGCCGTACGGCTCACGAATTATAGAGCATTTTGCCTTTGAAAAAGGCAAAATGCGAGGCGGCGGCACAGCGCCGCCCGGCCCAAAGTGGGCGGAAAAACCGCATTTTTCCGCGAAACGACAGGCCGTATGGTTTGGAACGCGAAGCGTTTCAAACTGAAAATGCTCTAATGTGCCACAGGGGCCGGAGCACGGAGGCTCCGGCCCCTCTCCCGGAGGGATGCAAACATGAAGAAGACGATCCTATGGGCAGTGATGTGCCTGATGCTCATCGCCAGCGCGGCGCAGGCGAAGCCTGTAACGGTGAAAAGCGCATGGCTTACGGAATTCGAGGCGCTGCCGGCCTGGTACGCCCATGTGCGCCAATGGGACACGGCTGCGGGCATTACGCTCGACATGCAGCTCTATCCTTCGGGAAAATATCTCATGGATAACGTCAGCAGCCTCAAATGGGACGTTGCCGGACTGGGCGGCGCGCCCGGCGTGCTGGGTATGCTCCGCAAGCAGGCCTGCGTGGTAGGCATCGGTTCCGACGAAGCCGCCGCCAATGCCGTCTTTGTGCGCAAGGACAGCCCTCTGCCGGCTGCGCTTCGCGACAATCCCTCAGCGCGGGATTACGCCCGACTGGTGACGGGCAAGATCGTCCTGTGTCCGCGCGGCACAAGCGCCCACCAGCTTCTGCTGCTCTGGCTGGACCGGATGGGCCTCAGCGAAGAGAGCGTCTCCCTGCTGGATACGCCGCCTGATGAAGCGGTCACGGGACTGGCCGGCGGCATGGGCGACATGGCTGTCCTCTGGGCGCCGCAGACCTACGCGGCCGAACAGGCCGGGCTGATCCCCCTGCTGACCGGCAGGGACCTCGGCCTCGCGCAGCCCACCCTCCTGATGGCGCGCACGGACTATGCCGAAAAAGCCGGGCCGCAGGTGCGGGCCTTCCTTGCCTGCTACCTGCAGGCGGTGGAAGCCCTGCAGGCCATGCCGCGCGAAGAGCTTGCCGCACTGTACCAGCGCTTTCAGAAAGAATTCTGCGGACAGGATATCAGCCTCGAGCAGGCCATGCGCGATGTGGACACCCATACGCTCTATCCCCTTGCGCGCCAGCGTGAACTGCTTTCCTCTGACGGCGAATTGCATCGCTGGCTGGAGGATGTCATCGCCTTCCACGAGCGTACCGGCGAACTCAGCCGCGGCCAGACGGGCAAGTTGAGAGACACTCCGCTGGTCCGCGCGACCTTCCTGCCCGCCGATCTGCCCAAGGGGGAGTAGCGCGTTTTGCCATTGAAAAAGGTAAAGCGCGAGGCGAACGGCACAGCGCCGACCGGCCCAAAATGCGCGGAAAGCCTCGTTTTTCCGCGAGTACGGTGAAGCGCAAAGCACTTCAAACTGAAAATGCTTGGACCGGCGGCCTTGCTTGGCTCCTCTCTTTTGACGGGTCGCCTTTTCAACCATCCAGTAACGCTGCCGCCACTTTTTTCAGGAGGAGCGCCCTTGGGCGCTCCTCCTTTTTTTGTCCCCTCTTTTTTTTCATGGGCCCTGCGTTTACCTTCATTCCGCTCCTGCCTTTTGCACAGGATTATTGCCAATGAAAATCAATTGTATTTTTTTTCACAAAAATTTTCCGACTGTCGCACAAAAGGCTTGACTCCCCAAAACCTCTCCCCTAAAATTCACATTATAAGAAACAAATTCTATTAAATAAAACAAATCGGAGGGAGTTGGTAGGAAAAAACGCGCAATATGAGGCCAAGAAAAGCACGACTCGAAACGCCTCCGGACATGTCCGGGAAACCAAGAAACGCGAAGGAGTATCCCATGAAGTTGCTGCGAACCCTGATAGGCGCACTTGCTGTTTGTTCCCTGATGCTTGGCGGCATGTCCCGTTCGGCCCAGGCCGGTCCTCAGGAAGTCAAGCTGCTCTTCCCGGAACCGTTCAGCGCCGCCTCGTCCTATGCGGAAGGTCAGGCTGTGGGGATGTACTACGGGGCTTTGGATTTTTACATGCAGAATCACCCCGCCCTGCGCGGCAAGTACAAGATGCGCTGGGTGGGCGACGTGGTGAAGTCCCCGGCGGACGCCCTCAATGCCGTGGCCACCGGCGCCGGGCAGTTCACCTATACCCTGCCCCAGTTCATTGAACAGTTCGATCCCGACTGGCGCATCATCACCACCCCCGGCATGTTCGTGGACATGGCCCATTTCCTGCGTGCCATGAATACCCCGCAGTGGAAGGCCAAGCAGGAGATGCTGGAAAAGAACTGCGGCTTCAAGATCCTCAAGTGGACCAACTCCATCGGTCATTTCTACCTTTGGACCAAGACCGGCCCGGCCGATACGCTCAAGGCCCTGCAGAACCAGAAGATCCGCTATGCCGGCCAGCAGTCCTATGCCGTGGCCTTCAACAAGCTGGGCCTCGTGGGCGTCGCCCTGCCGTATACGGAAGTCGTCTCCGCCCTCCAAACCAACATGATCGAGGGCCTGACCAACGATATTTTCGGGTATACCTACTTCGATCTGCCGCGTCAGACCAGGTACATGCTGCCTGTCCCCTTCGGCTTCGGCCCGCAGGCGCTCGTGGTGAACGTGGAATGGTGGAACAGCCTGCCGCAGGCCGAGCGCGACGTCATCAATTTCGTGGTGCAGTGCACCGATGTGCACCAGTGGTTCGAAGCCGAGGAAAAGCGCATCCTCAAGTGGTGGGATGAAAACCCCGACACCGAGCTGGTCAAGTTGACGCCCGAAGCCCGTGCCGAGTGGGATGCGGCGCTGACCCAGGCCGCCGAAGAGTTCACCAAGGATGCCGATCCCGCGCTGATCAAGGCCATCCGCGACAGCAAGTAATGCCGGAGGGGGCCGGGGGATGCCTCCCGGCCCCATGCAAGGCGAGGAGGCCATATGCCCGAACACGCGAAGACACGTTATGAGCGCATCAAGCAGCGCTGGATGGAGTTCTGGGGCCTGGTGTTTTTTCTGGGAGTGCTCATCAACTTTACTGAGATCATCTGCCGCACGGTTTTCCATTTTTCCCTCGACATCATGTATGACCTGCCCGTCTGGCTCACCATCTGGGCCGTCATGATGCTGGCCGGGCCCATCCTGCTGGAAGGGGAACATGTCTCCGTGGACATGGTGCGTGACGCCGTGCACGGCAAGCCGCGCAAGTTCATCGAGATCGTCAACTGCCTTGCCACCATCGCCTTTGGCGTGGTGGTGACCTGGAGCGGCATCATCTTCATCAGCCAGTGCTGGCGCTTCAACATGAAGATCATCCGCTGCGTTCCCGTTCCCCGCTGGCTGGTGGAAATGTGCATCCCCGTGGGCATGGCGGTGTTCACCGTGTACGCGCTCATCCAGCTTGGCCGGGTGCTGCGCACCAATTATGACGGAAAGCCCGGAAACGACGACTAGCTCACGCCCGCAGCATCGACAAGGAGACGGCATGGACACCATCACGATTCTTTCCCTGGCGCTGATCGTCCTTTTTTTCCTCATAGGCACGCCGCTGAGCGTTACCTTCAGCATCGGCTCCATCATCATCATGATTCACACGATGGGCTTTCCCATCGGCAATGTTTCGCAAATCTTCTATACCACCATCAGCGGCTATCCCCTGCTGGCCATGCCCTTCTTCATCTTTGCCGGCAACGCCATTCTTTCCAGCGGAGGCATGGGACACCTGCGGGACTTCATGAGCAATCTGGTCGGTCATCTGCCCGGCGGCATGGCCGTGGCCATCTGCGTATTCGCCGCCTTCCTGGGTTCCATTTCCGGTTCCGCCACGGCCTGTCTGGCCATCATCGGCACCATCTTCGTACCCATGCTGGCCGACTCCGGCTATTCCCGGGCCTTTGCCTCGGGCCTTGCCGTGACCTCCGCCGGCCTTGGGGCGGTCATCCCGCCCAGCGTCTTCATGATCATCTTCGGGGCGAGCAACCGCATCTCCATCGCCGACCTCTTCGCGGCCGGCGTGGGTCCCGGCCTGCTGGCCGCTCTGCTCATGTGCGTGCTGACCGTCATCATCTCCCTGCGCCGCGGCTACTACGGCAGAAAGAAGGCCACCACGGCCGAACGCCTGACGGCCTTCCGCAAGGCCCTGCCCATCCTGTTCATGCCCGTCATCGTACTGGGCGGCATCTATTCCGGGGTATTCAGCCCCACCCAGGCGGCGTCCGTGGCCTGCATCTATTCTCTGTTGCTGGGCGTATTCATTTACAAGGGCATCACCTGGCGCGTCTTCCTGAACATGCTCGTGGAGACCGTGCGTCTGAGCAGCATGATCTATTTCCTCGTCATCGGCGGCGAACTTTTCGGACGCGTCCTCGGCTATGTGGGCCTGCCCCAGATGATCAGCCAGTGGGTCATCAACATGCACCTCGGCCCCACCGCCTTCCTCTTTGCGGTACAGGCCCTGCTGCTGGTCATGGGCTTTTTCTTCTCCTCCTTTCCCATGGTCGTCATCGTGCTGCCGCTCTTCCTGCCCAGCGTCATGACGCTCGGCATCGATCCCGCCCTGTACGGCGCTCTGGCGGTCTTCTGCGCCATCATCGGCGAAGTGACGCCTCCCATGGGGCCGCAGCTCTGGATAGCCGCTCCCATCTGTAAGGAAAAGATCGGCAACATCATGCGGGAATCGTGGGCGTTCCTCGGCGTGCAGGTCCTGACGCTGGCCATCGTCACCGTCTTCCCCCAGATATCGCTGTTCCTGGTCAATCTTATGCGCTAAGGGTCGGGCTCACTGGCGGCTTGCGCATCCCGCGCAGGCCGTCATGGCCCGGCGGCCATCTGCCGGAAATGTCTCCGGCAGGATGTATCCAACCCCCTCAAGGAGGAAAATCATGGCCAAAACCCTGCTCATTCTTGGTCTGGGCGGTGTGGGATGTTTCGCCGCCCACCTGGCGGCCCGCCTTCCCGGCCTGCATGTGGTGGTGGGCGATGTACGCGGCGAACATGCGCGACAGGTGGCAAACAGCCTGATCTCCGTCAACTTCTTTGAAAGGGCGGCCCAGCGCTTCCCCCGGGTGGATGCCGTGGAGGTGGACATGCTCCACCCCGAGGCCATCGTGCGAGTGCTGGAGACCTGGCAGCCGGACATCATTTTCAACGCTACCACCCTGCTCTCCTGGTGGCATCTGCACCGTCTCCCCCATGCGCTGGCGCGTCGGATATACTACGGTGCGCCCGAAGGCTGCGGCCTGCGTCCCTGGGCGCCCGGTCACGGGGTATTGCTGACCAATCTGATGCGGGCCGTACGCAAGACATTGCCTCAGGCACGTGTCGTCAATGTCTCCGGGCCGGATTACCTGCACGAGATGCTGGGCAAGGTCGGTCTCGCCCCTGATGTGGGCGTCGGCAATGTGGCACTGCTGGAGCCCATACTTCGGCGCATCGTGGCCGAAAAACGCCATGTGTCCCCCGAGGCGTTGGACGTGACTCTGGTAGGCCATCACTGCATGTGTATGCAGATCTTTCAGGAAGGTGCGCTGGCCCCAACTATCCCCTTTTATCTAAAAATCGAGGAAGACAAAAAGGATATCACCCAAGAACTGGACATCGCTCACGACCTCTGGGCGAAAGTGCCGGCGCATATGCCCCTGCTGTCGGAAGTCAATCAGCAATGCGTGGCGGCCTCGGCCATGCAGGTCATTCGCGCCATGCTGTATGATACGGGAGAGATCCTCCATGCGCCGGGCCCGCAGGGGCTGCCCGCGGGATGCCCCGTACGGGTGGACGCTTCCGGCGTGGCGGTGGTGGTCCCACCGGAACTCGGGCGGGAACGTATGCTGCAAATCATGTATGACGCCAACCGCTGCGAAGGTTTTGAGCCCACGGCCGATGACGGCACGGCCACAGCCACCCCGCACTGCATCGAGGTGGTGGAAGAGGTCTTCGGCATACACTGGCGTCATCGGAGCTTCGGCGTGGACGATATGTACGAAGCGCATCAGGAGATGGCGGACGCCCTCAAGCAACTGGCCGCCCGCTATCAGTAACGGGACATGGGAAGGAGCAACAACCTTCCGTAGCATCCGGCAACGCATCTTGCCGCCGCCGGGCTGCTCCAACACAAGGAGGATATGCAGGCAATCCCGGCGGCAGGATCCCCACATTCCCACGATATGGCATGTAGCACCACATCGTAGCGGCAAAAACTTGTGCCTGACGCCCAGGCCTTCACCTTCCACCATGCACGCCGCCCCGGCAACGGAGCGGCTTTTTTTTCATGGTATCCGGGCTGCGCCGCTTCACAAGGCCAGCCATCATCCTCAGGAACAAAAAAGAAGAGTCGCACCACTCCCTTTCTTGAGCCTCAAGATCCATTACTCTTTTAGGGGGGAAGAAGGCCTCTTTCCCCAGCTGCTTCCGCTGGGTCCCCAAAAACAAAAAAGGACTTACGGCATTGCCCGTAAGTCCTTGTTTTCTCTGGAGCCAGCTAAGAGACTTGAACTCTTGGCCTGCTGATTACGAATCGAGTAATAAGCAAAGCAAAACCAACGCATTGAGGGTACTTCCGCACCATGCTCATGGTGCGGGGTTTTCTTCCTCTACCCCAGTCCATCCAGACTTTTTCTACACTCCTCACATTTCTTGCCCATAACGAAAAACCTGTGCTACGGTGAAAGCAAATGAAGCCCATGGCCATGCGGGCGTGTGCCCGTCTTGTTTGTTGTGTGGTGCTGGGAGGCATGTTGCTGCCCTGTGGCGTGTCCGCCGCTCCGGAGCGGTCACGCGCTCAGGTGCGCGCCTTCCTGCGGCAGCAGGGGCTTGAACGGACGCCGCCAGGATACGAGGTGGATCACATCGTGCCCCTCTGCGCGGGCGGAGCGGACAGGCCGGAAAATATGCAGTTGCTCACCAAGCGGCAGCACCGCGAAAAAACACGAGAGGATTTGCGGCTGTGCCGGAAAATGAGGAGAAGGGAATAATGGCAGATCGCCCCTATGTTTCCTACCTGACGCGCGACCTTGAGCGGGAATTTGAGGCCAACCTGAATAACAAAAAAATCCTTACCGAGCTGAAAAAAGAACTCTCATTCAGAAGTCGGCCCAAAGCATTGAAGCTCAAAGAAAAAGTTGAACGTCGACTTGCCGAATTGAAACAGGGCAAACATGCCATTGAACAAGCAAGCCTGCTGGACTACTCTCCCCAAAATCAAGAGGAAGAACAGGGAGAGCTTATTGCAATCAAAGCCAATGGTTGTACGAATAAATCCGAGACGCCCACTACACATGATGATGAAAAAAAATATGTAGACAGACAACCTTCTCTCTTTGAAAAAATAGTTCACCAATGCAAAAAATTATTTGGAGAATAACATGCAGCAGCCTCTTACTCCTCTGCTCGAAACAGCCAGAGAGATTCTTGACGGTTCTGGACGCAAAGGGCTGCACATCAGCATGATAGCCAAGATTGCCGTAGACCAGAACAAAAATATGGGACTGCCGCTTGAAGAGTTCCAAAAAAAAATCGGGACGGCACTTGCCGCAAATCTCAAGACAAAGAAGCCACGCTTTGCCAGTGTCAATCACAGTAGCGGGCCAAGAAAAGGAAAGCCCAAACAGGGATGGTATCGCCTGAAAGAAGAACGAACCGCCCCCGCTGCCTTTGCGGTCAACGCTCCGCAGCCGTCCAAGAACTTTCTTGGCAAGGCCGGTGAATATGCCGTCATGAGCGAACTTCTGTTCTGGGAATTCAATGTATCCAGCATGATAGTTGATGACGGCATCGACCTTGTTGCCAGCAAGGATAACAAATTCTTCCATATTCAGGTCAAGACATCATCATGCCCGAAGGATAACGTCTGGCGATTTACTATCAGCAAAGCGTCCTTCATGCGTTATAATTCCGGTAATGTCTTTTATGTTTTTGTTCTGCGTAAAACAAATGGGAACGAATTCATCATTATCCCCAGCCAGCAAATAAGCTATATGATACATTCATCTTTCATATCCGATGCACAAACTCTTTCCCTGAATATTTCCTGTAACGAAAAGAAAAAGGAGTATATCTTGAATGGGAAAATAAATGTTACCCCATATCTTGGAAATTTTGGCGGTATTATTGTGTAATATTCAAGAAAATGAAATGGGGAAATTATGAAAAAATTTCTATGCATGTCAATCGCGATCGTGATGTTATTGTGCGCTGTATCTACGGCTTACAGCAGGGATACGTATGTACGAGGGCACACAAGAAGGGATGGTACGTATGTTCAGCCTCACTACAGGACGGCCCCAAACTCAACGAGAAATGACAATTACAGCACTCGCGGAAATATAAATCCCTATACGGGACAGCGCGGAACACAACCTCGAGACTATGGGTATGGAGGGGGAAGGTCTTGGGGTGGGTCTAACAGTTACGGAGGGTACGGAAATTATGGGAGCAGCTATAGAGGCTGGTAAAACATCTTGACATTCCCCACATTTTATGGCGTCCTCTCAGCACGGAGCCTGAGAAACTCCCACACAACGGACGCCAACCCGTGAGCTTTGGCTATTTTTGTGCCCTGTCAAGGCTGTCTGACTCCTTGGGAGTGGTGTATACTATGACCATCACGGGTCGGGAGTAGGCTAATACAATACCCTTCGGGGGAATAGGCCTGGCTGTTTGTGTGCAGTTCTCAGCTCCCGGCCCTTTGTTATTCTGCAAGGGCCAATGAGAAAACACACAGAGGTTTACCATGTCACAGGCCCAACTCATCCCCGAAGCATTTTCCCCTTCCGTCTCCCTCCACTACGGCCGCCCGGCCACCACGTCCCTTGAGGTCGCCAAGTTCTTTGGCAAGCAACATCAGCATGTAATGCGCTCGATTGATGATTTGCGCTCTAATACTCCAGAATCATTCAGCGCGTCCAATTTTGGACGGGCTGAATACTCTGACGAACAGGGCAAGCCGCGCCCCATGTTCATCCTGTACCGTGACGGCTTCATGCTGCTGGTCATGGGCTACACGGGCAAGAAGGCGCTGGGCATGAAGCTGGCCTATATCGAGGCGTTCAACCGCATGGAGGCCGAACTTGCCGCCCGGCAGCAAACCGCGCTTTCCGCCGCCCCCGGCCCGGACGCCCCCGCCGCAACCATCCCCCTCTCCACAACAGAGGACCGCAAGCCCCTGCGGGCGCTTGTCGGCTCGTGGGCCAAGCTGGCCAATGCGCCATTCGATGCCTGCTGGAACCAGCTCAAGGCCGCTTTCCAGCTTGCCAACATTCGCGAGCTGCCGCAGGCGTGGCTGCCCGACGCGCTGGCCTGGGTGCAGGAAAAGATAGACGCCCTGCCCGCGCCGCAGCCCCAAGCGAGCACAGCCGCGCCAGTCGCGCCGAAAAAGCCGGTGGCACAGGCAGTCGATTCGGTCAGGATAGGGGCAAGCGATCTCAGCGCGCGTCAGGACGCCATGCGCCGCATAAGCAAGGTACAATGGCAGCTTGCCGCCGCCATCGACGTTATGCGCCTTTTCTGCAATCCCAAGGCCCACCCTGACCAGTGCGGAGAAATGTCGCTGGAAATGGCCTCAAACCTCTACACCACGGCGCACGCCTCGCTTGTTTCCGCCTACAACGCCCTTGAGGCGGCGGAGCGATTGCAGCACGGCAGGATGTAGGCAAAAGAATGGCCCCCGCTCCGCAAGGGAACGGGGGCCGCGTCTTGGGCACAAGCTCCTGCTCGACGTACAAGCCAAGCGACATGCCCAGATTTTGCGCGCTTATCTTCGACATGATGGACCTCCTCCCTGGTTAACCGGCCGCCGCCGTGGTTGTTGAGCAGACCCAGAGCCGTACCGGCGATGCCCAGGCCCAGACCGGTTTTGCATGGGGACTCTCCTTTGCGCCCCCGCGTAAGGCTATGTGCCCAGGGGGCGCAGCCAGTATTTTTTTTGGTCAAACAATTTTTTGGACATCACTTCCCCGGACGCGGCATGATGATGCTGAGAGGCGTTCCGTCGCCGCGTTGCCACTGGTCATAGCCACGGCGTGCCCGGCGATAAGCGGGCACAACCGGTATCTTGCTCATGAACGAGGCCGCATCCAGAGTGTGCAAAAGCATCCTGTCTCCCAATTCTCCTTCTCGGATAGACTCGCCGCCGCCTATGACAAGTTTTTTCCCCAATTCAATGGGCGTCTCCAGCGGCGTTTCCAGACCGGCGCGTCGTCCTGTGCCTGAGCCAGCCGCGGCGGCAAACGTGTCGGCCAGCAGGTTGCCGTATTGCGGGACGGCCATGGCCCCCTGACCGAGGGTGGTTGTCAGCGCAAGCTTGGCAAGTTCCTTGTTGTCATCGTCCTCACCGGTGAACAGCCCCTGAGCAAGACCAACGCCGACAACTATAGCAACTGCCGTCAAAAGCTTGTCGTACATCTCCATGCGGGCAAATTCCCACGGCGTCACCTTGCCCCGCTGCACGCCCTGCCACATGTAGCGCGTGCGCTGCGCAAACTTTGTCGTTGAGCCGGAAAAGATGTTGAACATCCTGATGACGCCCTTGTCGCGCCCGAAGGCGGACTTGCTCAGGGCATCGTTGTCCGGGTTGGACTGGGCGATGATCTTGTCGGCATAGGCAACGGCCTCGGCATGGTACTGCGCGTCCCTGTCTATCTTCCAGCCGGAAGCGCCGCGCAGCGCCTTCATCTTCTTGTGGTAGGCCCCTGACCATATGGCCGTGGTGGCTATGCAGTCGGCAAGGGCGATAGGCAACATGCCAAGATCAGCGATATTTTCCCAGGTGTAGACCTTGCCCTTGTAAATGATGTTGAAGCCACGGCCCGGAGAAAAGCGCATGGCCTTGCGTGCCAGGTCGGCATCCATGTTGCGGAAGCGGCGTGCCATGTACGGGCTGGCCTGCCAGACGGATCGTACAAGGCCCATGCCCTGCGTGGAAAGCTGCGCCAGCCCGCGCGCCACATTGGCGGCCCCAACATCGCCGATGGCTGGAGACAGCGCCGTAAGCTGCAAGAATGCCGTCTTGAAATTGAGAGCCAGAGCATAATAGGTGAGACCCTTGCGCGCCCATTCCGCCGCCTGCCATGTCCCACTGTCAGGATCAGCCTCGTCAACGACAAGCCCCTTGAGGTTCGGCCGCCAGCGGCTGTATTCGTCCATGCCGAACGCCCGCTGATATTCGGCGGCAAAAGCCGGGGACATGATGATTTTGTCGGCCATGCGCACATCGTACCCCAGCTCGATAAAGCGCGCGGAGTCGGCAAGATGCTGTTGCAGGCCGGACACGTCAAGGCGCAGGCTCTTGCCCGTATGCGCCACGCGCTGCATGGTGAATCCGCGACGCGCAGCAGGGATGGGCGCAATGGATTCCGAGCGCTCCAAAATGTCAGCCTTTTCCTCTCTGGCCTGAGTTGCCGTATCAAGCCGAGAATCGTAGCGGATGGGGTAATATCCCCCGGCCAGATCCACGGCCTCATCCCCAACGCGCACCACAAATGCCCCCGGCTCGATGCCCTGCGGCGCAAAGCCGTACAGCTTCTTGTGCGCGGCCTGCGTGTCGGCCCACTGGCTGCCGAAAACGTCCCAAACGCCTTGTATGGCCTTCCAGTCCTCAGCGGACAGGATGCCGTCACGCCGTGCCCGCCCCTGCGTCAGGGCGGCGGCTTCCACGGTATCAAGACCGAACAGGGTCATGGCCGCATCGTCACCCAGCAGCAGGGACACGTCATTGAACGTCAGCCCGCCATTGCCGTTTTCGTCCCGATAGCTGGAGCGCAGGCGCTCCCTATTGCCGGAATTGCCCATGTTGAGCGCCATGCTGATGACCGTTTCCGCCGTCCAGCCCTTGACGCCCACCCGCCTGAGAAGTTCCGGCACGGGCAGCACGTTGCCCGCCTCGTCCCGGATGTTCAGGTACTTCCATCCGTACTTCCTTTCCCACTTCTTGGCGCTTTGCAGCAGGCGCACCAGATGCGGCGTAACCGCTCGTTGCGTCCCGGCCAGACGCGCATGATAGCGATTTGTCCCCTCACGCAATCGCATGTAGACATCCCGCTCCATGACGCCCTCGGTGCTCGTCTTGCGGCCCATGACGTTCTGGAAGCCGTCAGCCTTTCGGCTCAACCATTCCACGGAATCAATGGATGACCAGCCCCTGTCGAGCTTTGAGCGCACGGAATCCCGTTCTCCGGGGTAAAATGTTTTCAGGCCGCTCATGTTGGCGGCCGCCGCATCGGCCACGGCTTCCACGCGGGAGCGCAGGCTGTTCTTGTCCGCCCTGCTCTGCTCGCGTGCGGAATGCACAAGGAAATCAATGAGGTTCCCTACCTGCTCCACTTCATCAGGCAGCAGCTTTTTCCAGCTCAGGGCAACGCCGCGTCTATGCTGTTCCGCATCGGGATTCTTCAGCCTGAGCAGCCAGTCCGGGAACAACGGCTTGATGTCGATGGCCGACGTGTCGCCTATGCTTTGTTCCACAAGCTTTTCAAGGGAAATACCGGCGGCATCGGCATCATGCGGAGCGGAAGGGCCTGAAAGGCCAAGGCCCACGTTCAGCTTGCGTATGGCTTCCGTTTGCGCGGCGGGGTATGTCCCCGGCTTGACGCGGGCGGCACGAACAGCGGTATTGCGTACCCTGTCCACCATTTGGCGGGCTGTACGCGCTTCCCGCATGAGCGCAAAGGCCATGCGCGCCCGCTGCATGGCCCGAACGGCTTCCAGCGGCTTGCCCAGGCGCAGGGCGCGAGTACGCGCTTCCAGCGCCCGGCGCAGGGCCGCCTCGTAACGCCCTGCGGAAAGGCGCTCGACAGGCAGGCCGCCTATCTCCCGCCGGGCAAGTTTGCGATAATAGCTTTCCGGCAGGCTTTCGCGTTCCATACGCTGCGCCGCTGCCTGTTCGTTTTGCGCCTGCCGCTCTTTGTACAGCCTGCGCATGGCTTTTTCCACGGCGGCAAGATATCCCCCGTAAGCTTCCCCAGCCAGCAGACCGGCGTCGGCATCCGCCTGCCTGTCCTGCTCTTCAAGTGTTTGCTGGGCCATGCGCGCGGCCAGCTTGTTCACGCTGCCGTCATTGACCACCACGGCATCATAGATCATCTGCGCCAGGGCGTCGGCGTCCCCGTCGGTCAAGTGGTATTCCAGCGCCAGCGTATCCAGAAGGCTGCCGCCGCCGCGAGCATTGATCAGGCGAGGCATCTTCCTTGCTATATCCCGCGTCATGTCCTCGCCAAGATATTCCACAAGCGAATCCCGCCGAATGCCTCCCACGTTCGGCCCGCCGTCAAGGGCAGGTTCACGCCGCGTCATCTCCGCAACGAACCGCCAGAACGGCGCATCCTGGAGGGATCTCTTCGCCTCATCAAATGCTGCCCGGTACCGCTTGCCGCGCTCTCTGGCCGTGGAACGCTCCAGCGCGGCGGTCACCTCCGCTTCCGCACGTCCGCGAAGCTCTTCAAGTTCAGCGCGTTCAGCAAGCGTCAGGTCGGCATCGGCAAGGAAATCCGCTTCCGTTTCCAGCGCGGCGCGGTTTGCGGCATTCTCGCGCACATCGTCCTCAGCCGCCAGCAGGCGGTCAAAGACACGGCGCACGTCGTCATTGAGTTCCCGGCCCACATAATCGCCCATTTGCCGGAAACTGCGGTATATCTGCTTGATCCAGCGCATCATGCGCGAAAACACGCCTTGCAGCTCTTTTGACGGGGCCTTGCCTTCCATCAGGTACTGCTCGAAACCACGCGCCGCGTATTCCTGGACCTCGCGCCACTGCGCGTCCGTCAGCTCACCATCTTCCGCGACTCCGGCAAAACGCCGCAGCGTAGCCATATCTCTTTTTGCCTGCTCAAGACCGTCAAGGTGGCGGACATAGGCGGAAAGCCTGCGCTCGACAGGCAAAAGCTCACGACGACGCGCCGCATTCGCTTTCAGCGCGGCACGGATCTCTTCAAGCCCCTCCCTGCTTGAATCACTCTTTGCGGGGACCTTTTCCGCAGCTCGCAGACCGGCGTCAGAATCATCAAGCATGGCCAGCTCTTCGCGCTCATCCCGCAGCATGGCGCGCGCCCTCTCCGCATCCACCTCACCGGACAAAATACCCGCAAAGGGCGTTACGTCCATTCCGGCCTGCTCAAGATCGGAGCGCAGGCGCTCGCGCGCCATGCTTCCGTCGTCGGCAGCCACCCGCCGCAAATCGTCCACAAAGATATGGGCTGACTCGTGCGGGATAGAGGACAGGTCAGCCCCCTTGAATATGCGTATGGCTGCCGTTTCAGCGTCAAGAGTGACCTGGGCGCGAGGAGCCGCGGCATCGCCGTGGGCCTCCGGCTGGTACAATCTGCCGTTTTTTATGCCGGACGGCTTGACGTTGCCGCGCAGAACGCCTAACCTAACATCAGAAATAGCATCGGCTGGCTGCGTGATCTCCCCGATTTCGGGCCGGTCACGGTACAGGGCAGGTGCTTTTCCAGGGATGTCATGACCGGAGCCATAGGGGACGCCTTCTTGGCGGGGATAAGATGTAATTTCCTCATCACTAGGGAAAGGCTTGGCATCCCGTTTCCCATCCATCCAGTTCTTGACAGCCTTCGCCTTGTCCCTGAACGCTGTGCCGACACGGAATCTGAGGACAGGTTTGTGCTCCTTTCCTTTTTTTCCTCTTTTCCCTCGCACGATCGTACCCATGACGACATCGGCGGTTTCTCCATTCCGCCGAACAAAGATAATGCTTTTTTCGCCGGTAACGGGATCGGAACGCCCGGAAAAGACCTCACCACGCTCGATAACGTCCGGGATTTCCCCCCATATGGTATTGTCGGGGTGGCGGTTGGTGTCATGCCGTACCTGGTCTGAAGCAAGCTCAACGGATACCCTGTTGAACCCAGCGCGGGGGGCCGTCACATCCCGCAGGACGAAATAGGATTTCTTCGCGTCGGGAGCTTCGGCAAGCACACGATTCACAAAGGCGTCGATATCGGTTTCCCGCGACCTGTACATGGCCGCCTGATTAAGGGGAATTTCTCCATCTCGCGCCGTTCCTTCTCCCCTTTCGATACGCACGCGCCGCAGCAGCCCGGCGGCATCGACGCCGTAAGCCGTTTCAAAGGCTCGCGCCCGCGCTGTATGCAGTGCGCCGAAGGTCTCAGCGGCTTTTTTGCCTGCCAGCGGCGTCATTTCAGAAACAAGGCGCTTTTCTTCCTGCCGAACGGCATCGGCCACGCGCTGCCGCACCCGGCTTTCCTCGACCACGGCCTGGGCCTGCGCCGCATTGTCCATCTGCTCCGCTTCCAGCGCATTGGGAACGTCCGCCCGCT
>NZ_CALVHE010000020.1 GCF_944327235.1 uncultured Desulfovibrio sp. | reverse complement strand
ATCACCGTCATGAGGATATCTACAAACTCCTCCTCAAGATGCTCAGAGAGAATCCTCTCTGCTAGTCATGACCCTTTCATTAAAACTATTGGAGCGACGCAGGAGCCTTACGGGCATCGACAGCAGAGCGCGACCGAAAGGCGGCCCGCAGGGCCGTGCCTGTTAGGCCGTAAGGCCTTACAGGCATCGACAGCAGAGCGAGGGGTTCCCCTTCCCCCCAAATAAATCGTTTAATGCACGGACACGTCAGGGGAGAGAGCCTCTCCCCCGACATCGGGAACCTGCGAGGTCGTGCGGGCCTTGCAGAGGATCTCCGGGCGGTATTCAAAGTGCATGATGTCGTATTCATGCCATTTGCCGCCCCAGACAAAACCCTCGGCCTCAAAGGCCGTCACGATGGCTTCAGGGTAGGAAGCTTGCAGGGGATGCGGAAACACGCGGCTCCAGCGCCAGTACGGGGCCTTGCGCGGGCTGAGATCGATGGCGATACCGAAGGAATGCGGGCTGAGACGGCCGTTTTCCCCGGCGATGCCGCGCCAATGAAAGCCCCCGGCGCTTTTGAGGTAGCTCCGCAACTGCGGTTGGCTGGCCACGATCGGGGCAAGGCGCGCCTCCACCCGTTGCAGGGCGGCCAGAGCCTGTGCTTCCATCCGTACAGCCTGTCCAAAAAACATCCCCGTCCTGAGGCGGGGCCGGATGGCCGCCGCCGAGCTGCCATACAGCGTCCTGAGCAGCGCATAAGAACGCCAGCGCCCCGGCGAAACGCCCGATGGCGTGGATGGGCGCTGCGGGTCCAGAGGATAGGGCTGGGCCATGCTGGCCCGCACGTCCACATCCCACTGCCCGGCGGCAAAAGGCTGCCCTCCGTCATAGAGCACACGCCTGCCGTCAGCCAGCTCCAGCCAGAGACGCCCTTCCGTATCCGCCCGCAGGCAATGCAGCTGCGGATAGGATCGCCGCAGGCACTGCCAGTCCGTCAGCAGCTCCCCCTGTGGAAAAACGGCATCTGTGCCCGCACACTCTGCGGGAAGGGGGGGCGCAGACCGAGAAAGCTCCTCAGCCATAGGACTGGCGGAAGCCGTAGCCAGCAACAGCAGCAGAAACAGGACGGTATGAAGATAACGGCACATTTCTTCAACCTATCCGGCTGCGGCAGCTTGTCAAGCGTCCGGCCTTTGCCTACAAACACGGCATGAGCACATGGAAATTTCATCTGCTGACCTTCGGTTGCAAGGTCAATCAATACGAAAGCCAGGCCCTTCGCGAAGCCTGGCAGCGTCAGGGCGGCGAGGAATGCGACGACCCGGCCTTGGCGGACATCGTCTGCGTCAACAGCTGCGCCATCACGGCCAAGGGAGAACGGGACGCGCGCGCGGCTTTGCTGCGGCTGCGGCGTATCGCCCCGCAGGCACGGCTCGTCCTGACAGGCTGCGCCGCCCAGCTGCCCGGCGTCCTTGCGCCGGTACGCCGACGTGGTGCGCAGCAGCCCCAGCCTACGGCGGACCTCATCATCCCGCAGGCAGACAAGGCGCGGCTGCTGGATGCCTTGTTGCCGTCTCTTGCGACAGACGGACAGCAGGCCCCGCAGGACATGACGACAAGCAGTGTTCAGGGATTCCCGCCCTTTGCCATTGACGGCTTCCGTCGTGCCCGCCCCGTGCTCAAGGTGCAGGACGGCTGCGAACATCGCTGTACCTACTGCATCGTACCGCTGACACGCGGCCGTTGCCGCAGCCGCGAGCCGCAGGCCATACTGGCAGAGGCCCGCCGTCTCTTGCGGGCCGGACATGCGGAGATCATGATCTCCGGCATCAACCTGCGCCAGTACGGCCGCGACAAGCCCGAATTCGGGGATTTCTGGTCTCTGCTGGTCTGGCTTGACCAGCAACTAGCGCCGGAATTTGCCGGAAAGGCGAGGCTCCGGATCAGTTCGCTGGAACCGGGACAGCTCGATAGTCGCGGAGTGGACAGCCTGCTTTCCTGCCGTCTCGTCTGTCCGCATCTCCATATTTCCCTGCAACATGCCTCACATCAGGTGCTGCGGCGCATGGGACGCGGACATTACCGGGCCGAAGCCCTGCAGCAGGCCGTGCAGGCCCTTTCCGTCCACTGGCCCGTCATGGGGCTGGGAGCCGACATCATCCTCGGCTTTCCGGGCGAGACGGAAGCGGATGTGGACTGCCTGCTGGATTTCGTGGCGGCCACGCCCTTTTCCTACGCACACGTCTTCCCCTACTCCTCCCGTCCCGGTACGGCGGCGGCAGGCTTCGCCGGGCACATCGCACCGCAGGAAAAACAGGAACGCGCCCGCCGGGTACGGGACGCCGTGGCCCGACAGCAGGAGGCGTTTCGTCGGGCACAGCTCGCCCTGCCCGCCATGCTGCTGGCGGCGGATGTGGCGGATGGCCAGGAAAAACAAAGAAGGACGACGGGCATTCGAGGGGTCAATGAATTCTATGTGCCCTGCCGTCTGGTAGCCCCAGTTCCCGCCATGCCGCTATCGGGACTTGTGCCTGTCCGTCCGACAGGGCTTGATGCCTCCGGTCTGCTGGTGGAGCCAGTCGAGACGCCTGACGCTATTCGCTGATCGTTTGGGGGAAGGGGGGACCCCCACAAAAAAGCAGAGAGGTGGGGAACCTCAGGCGACGGGCTTCCAATCCTTGATGGAGATATCCACCGAGGCTATGCCGTTATAGGTATCTATGCGCGGGGTATAGGCCAGACGCACACGGCTCCCCACGCAGGAGGGCGGGAATTGCTCTCCCATTCGCCAGGCCTTGGCCGTCAGCGTCACCCCTGAAAGGGTATCTTGAACCTTGAGGAGGGCATGTTCCCGATTCGTGCCCAGAGGGCGACGTTCCTTGATGACCAGTTCCGGCGAGGCGAACACAGGCTCCGCATTGCCGGGACCGAAGGGCTGGAGCAGTTCCAGCTCCTTGAGGAAACAGAGGTCCCCGGCAGTGGCGAAATCCAGTTCGCGTTCCAGCAGGAGGCTGGGGATGAGCGGCTCCGGCCCGAGCACCTTTTCCGCCGCCTGTTCAAAGTCCCGGCGGAAGTCTTCGAGATGCTCCAGCTCCAGACGCACGCCCGCTGCCAGCTTGTGCCCGCCGAAGCGCAGCAGGTGGGTCGATGCCTGACCAAGGCCTTCATAGAGGTCGAATTCCCGGATGGAGCGCCCGGAGCCCTTGACGGCCCCCTGATCCTCACAAAGGATGATAGTGGGCCGGTAGAACTCCTCCACGATCTTGGAGGCCACGATGCCCACGATGCCCGGATGCCAGTCCCGTCCGTAGAGGACAAGTCCGGGGCGGGGCCGCACGGCCAGCAGTTCCAGCGCCTGCTGCCGGGCCTCCTGCACCATGCGCTCTTCTTCCTGCTGTCGTTCGCTGTTGAGGGCGTCCAGTTCGCGCGCCAGCGCCGCTGCTTCCAGATGATCCCTGCTGCGCAGCAGCTCGAGCGCCACGCGCCCGTGCCCCATGCGCCCTGCGGCGTTGATGCGCGGCGCCAGCCGGAATACCACCTGCCCGGCACTGAGGTGGGCCGCGGCGTCAAATTTGCTGACGACCTTGAGCGCCGCCATGCCCGGCCGAGTGGTCATGGCCAGGCGCTGTAATCCGCCCCGCACAAGGATGCGGTTCTGTCCGGTAAGGCGCATGACATCGGCAAGGGTGCCCAGCGCCACCAGATCCAGCACGTCATCCATGCGGAAACGCCTGCCTGTCTGCGCGGCCAGCCGGGCATTGACCGCCGCCATGAGGAAAAAGGCCACCCCTACGCCCGCCAGATGCGGACAGGGGCAGGTGCTCTCCTCCATGAGACGCGGATTGCAGATGGCATGAGCGGCCGGCAGCTCGTCAGGCGGCAGATGATGGTCGGAGATGATGACCGTCATGCCCAGTTCACGGGCGCGGGCAATGGGCTCCACATCGGAAATGCCGCAATCCACGGTCAACAGCACCCCGCAGCCTGCGGCGGCAAGGGCTTCGATGCCCGCCGTATTGAGCCCGTAGCCCTCGCTGCGCCGGTCGGGGATATGACTGACGGCCTCCACGCCATGATGCTCCAGCACATCCAGCACCAGCGCGGTGGACGTGATACCGTCCACATCGTAATCCCCCCAGACGGCCAACTTCTTCCCCGCCAGCAGCGCATCGCTCAGGAGCGCGGCGGCGGCGGGCAACTGCGGCCAGTCCTGCGGCGGCGTCAGCTGCTGCAGACGCGACGAAAGGAAGGCATCGATGCTTTCACGACAGGTGAAGCCGCGCCGCCAGAGCACGTCCAGCAGCAGGGGCGAGATGGACAGCGCTTCGGCCCAGTCCGGGCACGGAGTTTCGGGCGGCTGACGATAAAGCCAATTCTTCATGCCGTCGTATCAACGAAAGGATCCGGCGATGCGGACGGCGCAGCGGGCGCGGATGCCGGAGCGACCGGTGCGGCTACCGGCGCATCCTCGATCAGCGGATCATCCTCCTGCGCGCCTGCCGGCGTGACGGCAGCCACACCCTCATTCGCGGCAGGCGAGGCGGCAGGCGCCGGAGCGGCAGCCTTGGACGCGGCGATGGCCTGCTTGACGTCCTCCATCTTGCCGGACGGGATCAGATTCTTCTGGATGAGCCAGCTCATGAACTTCAGCGACTGCTCATGGCGCGGCGCAAGGCGCAGGGCTTCCAGCAGGTAGTCCACGCAGCCGTCCATATCCTTGGATTCCAGCAGCACGCGCGCCATGTTCATGTTCAGGTTCTCGTCCTTGGGCGAGAGCTGCAGGGCGCGGGCGTAGTATTCACGGGATTCGGCAAGCATCTTGTTCTTGCGCAGATTGATGCCGAACTCGTTGAAAAGATGTTTGTGCTGCGGTTCAAAGGCCGCATCCAGCTTGACGAGACGTTCGAAGATGTCCTGCGCCTTGCTGGCGTCGCCGCGCTCAAGGTAGGTGAGGCCGATGCCGAAATTGGCCCGCACATTGTCCTCGTCCACCTTGAGGGCGCGGGAATACTCGTATTCCGCCGCAAAGGTCTCGCCGCTTTCCCGGTATCTGTCCCCCTGACGGACGGAATACTGGAGTTCCTGCATCTTGGGATACACGGAATTCATGTAGAATTCCGGCTCCGGCGAAAATTTGTTGATCAGGTCCTCCATGCTGATCTTGCGCTTGGGACCGCTGGGGACATAGTTGGTGTTGAGCGGCTGGCACTCGATCTCGCTGCCGTGCTGCTCCACGAACCAGAACGTTTTCTGCACGGTCTTGCGGGTGGTGGTGCCGGTACCGACCTTGCGGATCTCCTGCGTGGAAAAGACGCCGCGTACTTCCGGCTGCTGCTGCGGACGCGGGGCGCCGGTCTGGGGAGCTGTGGGTTGGGACATGGAAACTCCGTCTAGCAGGTATGCATTTCGTCGAGGATGGCGTGGGCGGCCGCCAGCGGATCAGCCGCTCGGGTAATGGGCCGGCCCACCACAAGATAGTCCGCACCAGCCGCCACAGCGGCGGCAGGCGTCATGATGCGGCATTGGTCGTCCGCGCTGGCGGACGCCGGACGAATGCCCGGACACAGACAGCGCAGCCGCGGATGCCGCCCCTTGACGGCGGCCGCCTCCTGCCCGGAACAGACGATGCCGTCCAGCTGCCAACTGTCGGCCATACCGGCAAGCTCGCCAGCAAAATCCGCCGGAGGCTTCGTGATGCCCGGCATCTGCCCCGGCCCGAAGCTCGTCAGCACCGTAACGCCGAAGACCAGCGGCGGCCGCTCGCAGGCGGCGGCGGCAGCCACGGCCTCACGGCACATGCGCTCCCCGCCCTGGGTATGGATGGTCAGCAATTCCGCCCCGCTCTGCGCCGCGGCTCTGACAGCCTGGGCCACCGTGTTCGGGATATCGTAGAATTTCAGATCCAGAAAAACATGAAAGCCCATCTCCCGCAACCGCGTCAACACCGCAGGCCCGGCAAGACAAAAGAGCTCCATGCCCACCTTGCACCACGGCACAACGCCACGCAGCTGCCGCGCAAGCGCAAGCGCGCTGTCGGTATCGGGAAAATCCAGGGCAACCACCAGTTCGGCCATGCGTTCCTCCCTTGCTAGCGCTCTTCCTCCAGCCGTCCCTGCTCCAGCGCCCGCACAAGCTCCGGGCGGCAGAGAGGCCGCAGGGTCGCGGCGACATAGGCGGCGCGTAACCGGGCATAGGCCGCATCCACATCGTCATTGACGATCAGATAATCATACCACGGCGCTTCGCGCAGCTCCGTACAGGCATTGCGCAGACGGCGGGCAATGGTCTCCTCGCTGTCCAGACCGCGGCCGTGCAGGCGCTTTTCCAGCTCCGACAAGCTGGGCGGCAGGATAAAGAGGAATACCGCCTCCCGCAGGCTTTCCTTCAGCTGGCGAGCTCCCTGCACATCGATATCGAACAGCACGTCCTGGCCCTGCTCGAGCATCCGACGCAGCGGCTCGAGCGGCGTCCCATACAGATTGCCGTGCACCTCGGCCCATTCGGCAAAATACCCTGCCGCACGCTGATCCTCAAAACGGGCGCGCGTCCAAAAATGATAATCCTTCCCGTCGCATTCTCCAGCGCGCGGCGTGCGCGTCGTGCAGGAGACGGAGTAGCCGAAATGGGGGAATTCCTCCCGCAGACGGCTGATGAGCGTTGTCTTGCCCGCGCCGGAAGGCGCGCTGATGACCAGCGCGATACCGTGTCGCTTCATGATTCATTCCCTTCCTGCGCAAAACGCTGGCTGATGGTTTCCGGCTGGATGGACGAAAGGATGATGTGGTTGGAGTCCGTCACGATGATGGAACGCGTGCGGCGTCCCTGTGTCGCATCCACCAGCCGCCCTTCGGCACGGGCATCTTCCCGCAAGCGGCGCATGGGCGAAGAGGCGGGATTGACGATGCTCACCACGCGCCCGGCCAGCACAAAATTGCCGAAGCCTATGTTGATCAGTTTTTCTCTGGCCATGCCCTATTCCAGATTCTGCACCTGTTCCCGGCATTTCTCCAGCTCGTTCTTGAAATCCACCACCATGCGCGAAAGCTGCACATCAGGCAGCTTGTTGCCGCAGGTATTGATCTCCCGGAAACATTCCTGAAGGGTAAAGTCCAGCCGCCGCCCCGCATCCTTGCCGTCATCCAGCAGTTCATGCAAACGCTCCAGATGGGTCTGCAGGCGGGTAAGTTCTTCGCTCACATCCAGACGGTCGGCAAGCACGGTCACTTCCTGCAGGAAGCGCCCTTCCTCCAGCTCCAGAGCATGGGCCGCCAGAGCCTCACCGATGCGTTCCCGCATCTGGGCCGCCCGCTCTTCCTTGATCTGCGGCGCACGCTCCATGATGCGTCCCGTCCACTCCTCCATGCGCAGGATGCGGGACTGCATGTCCACAGCGAGGGCATGTCCCTCCTTGCTGCGGGCCTCGTTCCAGTCCTGCAGGGCCAGCTCCAGACCGCTTTCCAGCTGATCGACCAGCTCTTCGTCCGTATCGTCGCCACTGTCGCCCCACAGCGGAGCCAGAGCCAGCAGAGCATTATAGTCGGGCCGGTACACGTCGCCCCGCCGCTGGGCAAGGGCCTGCAGGCTGTCGAGCATGGACGAGGCCGCCGCCATGTCGAAATTCAGCGGCGGCAGACAATCCGGAGCAAACTGCAGTTGCAGACTGATGTCCACCCGTCCGCGCGAAGCGTGCCGCCTAACCACCTTTTCCAGCCGGGGCTCCAGACTGCGGGCGCAGGCGGGCAGACGCCATTTCAGATCAAGATGGCGACTGTTGACACTCTTGACCTCCCACTGCTGGGTCACGCCGCCATTTTCCACAAGGCAGCGGCCAAAACCGGTCATGCTGAATACCATGTATGTGCTCCCAAAGAAAAAGAGGCTTCGTCGCCTGAAAGGACAGCATCCGGAGCGGTCACCTGATGGCCCGCGTCAGCATAGGCCATGCCCGAAGCGTTTGCAATCATGCGGCCCGGAACGGGACCTCCCCCGGTAACCCGGCCCTTGCATGTGGAGCTCCCCCTTGCGGCCGATGATCAGGAGTTCCCGCCCTGTGCCGACGGACAGCTCCCCGTCCCGCAGGCTCCGCCGCAGCCCGCAAGCCCCTTGCCCATTTTGGAGGCCAGAGGATGTACCGGCCCGACCTTGAAGGGGAAAGCCCCGGTCTTGAGCGGACTGGGGGCACTCACCTGCCGCTCGGTCCGTTCCGCACCGCAGTGCGGACAGGGCGGCACCTCGTCGCCAAACACCAGTTCTTCAAACGTGGTCTTGCACTGGGGACAGTAAAAATCAAACATGGGCATAGGATAGCGCCTCTCGGGAAAAATTTCTCTTTCCGGCCTTGCGGCCGCCATGTTGATGCTTATATAACCACGAGAAGGGGCAAGGCAAGTCGCAATCCGTCCCGTTTCCCGGTACGGAGCGTTCAGGCGGGCCTCCCAAAGCGGAAAAGCCCCTTTGGATCTTTTTTCAGGAGCTTGAACAATGAGCAAAAAAATCCTTTTGCTGGCCGGCGATTTTGTGGAAGATTACGAAGTGATGGTGCCCTTTCAGATGCTGCTCATGCTGGGCTATGAAGTGCACGCCGTCTGCCCCGGCAAGAAGGCCGGCGATGTGGTGAAGACCGCCATCCATGACTTTGAGGGCGACCAGACCTATTCCGAAAAGCGCGGCCACAATTTTGCCATCAACTACGATTTCGACAAGGTGAACGTTGCCGATTACGTCGGCCTCGTGGTCCCTGGCGGCCGCGCCCCCGAATATCTGCGCCTCAATGCCCGCGTGCTGGACATCGTGCGCGAATTCGACGCCGCCAAAAAGCCCATTGCCGCCATCTGCCACGGCCCGCAGATCCTCGTGTCCGCCGGCGTGCTCAAGGGCAAGACGTGCACCTGCTACGCCGCCGTCAAGCCTGATGTGGTCGATGCGGGCGCCACCTGGGCCGACAGCAATGAAACGGCCTCCAATGCCGTGGTGTCCGGTCATCTGGTCACCGCGCCGGCCTGGCCCGCGCATCCGGCCTGGATCGCCGCTTTCGTCAAGCTGCTGGGCGCACAGATCAGCATCTAGAAAAACTTCCCTGAAGGTACGACGCCGCACGGGCGGCGTTAGCCATAGAGCACGGGAGAGGAAGCATCTCTCCCGTGCTCTATGGTTCTCCCGCAGGAGGCAAGGACGTCATTCAACGCCGCGGGCGTCGAAAGCTCCCGTCCGTCCCACGTTCCAGCCGCTCTGCTCTACCCCAGCATATGCCCCAGAAAGAGGTAAGCCAGGGAGAAGTAGACGAACACGCCCGCCAGATCCATCACCGACGTGATCAGCGGAGAGGACAACGTGGCCGGGTCCGTTCCGAGACGCCGGGCCATGAAAGGCAGCAGCGCCCCCACCACGCCCCCCAGCGCGGTGCAAACCAGCATACTCAGCCCCACCACCAGCAGGACATCGCCGCCGATCCCCTTGGAAAAGAAGGCCATGACCGCTTCCAGCAGAGCCACCACAACGCCGAGGGACGCCGCCACGGGCAGCTCCCGCCGCAGCACGCGCCACACATCCTGCCAGCGCAGGGCGACATCCCCCAGCGCCATGGCACGGATGACCAGCGTGGCTGACTGACTGCCCGCATTGCCGCCCATATCGACAATGGGCGCAATGAAGGCGGCCAACACGATGGCACGCGAGAGCATCTCCTCCTGTGCCGCCACAAAACTGCTCGTCACCACGCCTAACAGCGTCAGAAGGAGAAGCCAGAACACCCTGACGCGGAACATGGTGCGCAGGGGCGTGGCCAGGATGTCCAGATCCGTGCCGTCATCGGAGGCGGTACCGCCGAAGCGGGCCAGCTGACCGGCGTCCAGCTCCTTTTCTATGTCCATGGCGTCGTCCACGGTGATGATGCCGATCATCCTGTCGCCGCCATTGATGACCGGCAGCGCCAGCAGGTCATATCGCCGGATGCGCTCTGCCGCCTCTTCGCGGGGACTGTCCGCCCGAACGGATACGGGATGCCGGCGCATGATGTCACCGATGGTCTGCCGGTCATCGGCCAGCAGCAGCTCCCGCAGAGAAACCGTACCGCAGAGGCGGCCTTCCGCATCCAGCGCATACAATATATAAATGGTCTCCTTGTCCGGCGCCGTCGCCCGGACATGGGCCAGCGCCTCGGCAACATGCATTTGCGGCGTCACGGCCACATAGTCCGACGTGGTCACCGAGCCGGTGGTGCCCTCGGCGTAGGCGGCCAGCCGCAGGATATCCTCCCGCTCGACCCGGGCAAGAGCGGGCAAAAGCTTCTGGCGGGCATCCTCATCCAGATGGCGGTACAGATCCGCCCGCTCGTCGGCGGCCATACTTTCAAAAAGTCGGACCGCCATATCCCGCGGCAGGAGAGGCAGGAGCGCATTCTGCCATTCCGGAGAAAAGTAGACAAAAACTTCCGCGCGTTCCTGCTCTTCCATTTCGGCAAAGATCTGTCCGACCTGCTCGACCTGCAGAGCTTGCAGGGCCTCAGCCAGATCGGAAGGATGGACGGAACGCAGGACGGTCGCCAGATCGGCGGTACGGGGATGGGCAAGGCAGTCCACAAGCGTGGCGCAAAGCAGTTCACGATACATGACACGTCTCCTTTTTGTCAGGCATTGAAGAGAAGGACGGCAAGGTACTGCCGCACACGGCCCGCCATGCGGGCATCACAACAGACAAAAGGGAAACGCGACTTCGCCGGACGAGTACGGCGGTATGCGCCCATATGGCGCGATCACGAACACTTGCCCGGCGGTGCGGGCATTTCCAGCGACAGAACATGGTGTTGCTCCTTGTCTTTCAGGAAAAACAGACAAACAGGCCCGAACGACATTCCTGTGCAACTGTGACTGTCCATAAAAAATTCTCCTTGAATTACTGTATCATATGGATGGCGCCCCGGAAGTATCCCATTGTCCGCAAACAGGGGGAACACCGGAAACGGCGCGGACCGCTTTCCGAAAAATATCTGCGCTCAGACAGGCAGCCTGAAAGCAAGCAGACGGCAGGGAGCAGGACATTAGGGCATTTTCAGTTTGAGACGCTTCACATCTCAAACCATACGGCCTGTCGTTTCGCGGAAAAAACGCGGTCTTTCCGCTCACTTTGGGCCGGGCGGCGCTGTGCCGCCTCCTCGCGTTTTACCTTTTTCAAAGGCAAAACGCTCCGCATACTCCCACGAAAGACCGGAGCGTTTCGCGCAGCAAACACGCCGCACGAAACAAGGCAGCCTTTTAGAAAAGAGGGGGAACCTAAGCAGGAAGGCCGCACGACGGCGGCTGAAGAGGAAAGAAACGCTGAGGCGTCCGCCGTCCGTCGAGCAGGACGCAGGGCAAGGCTTTCGGCAAAAAGCCCGTCATAAGGGCGGAAAGTCTCCGCAGGGAAAGGAAGAAGAAAACGCGCATATCTCCTCCGCAGAACGACACGCCTGCGGGGAGACCGGCAGGAGCGTCGTCAACGCTGAAATGGAAGGGCAGGGGCAGGGCCAGTACTCTCGGACGACATGAACAACTCCTTTTTCGCCGCCATAATGTGACGACGCCTTGCCTATGCCTCGTATCTTTCGCTCTGTCAAGCCGATATTTCTCCCCGTTTGCCGCATGGACTCCGCGCGGACGCGCTTGCCTTTCCGCCGCCGGGCGGGCACAGTAGCCGCAAGTCGACCGCCGGTATGATGTTGTCCGGGGACTGCCCGGCCCGATGGCACGAGCGGACATTCCCGGAAAGAACAGACAACCCTCTGCCCTGTGCCTGCCCATGCAAAGCCGCATCGCTTTTTTCGGAACCTGCCAACTCGTCCATCTCGCCAATCTGCTTTCCCATCTGCCCAGTTGGACCGATCAGTATGTGTCCGACCGCATCCTGCGCGTGGATACCCTGACGCAAGAGCAGTACCGCCACTTTCTCGTCAACTGCGAGACGGCGGACATCCTGTGCGTCCAGCCCGTGCAGGCGGAACATTTTTACGAAGCCCGCACGGAATGCGTGCTGGAATATGCGCGACGGCACGGCAAGCGGGTCATCATCGTGCCCTATGTCTATTTTTCCGGCTATGCGCCGCACATCACCTACGCCCATACCAATATGGGAGAATACCACTGCGCCGCCAGCGTGTCCTGTCTGGTGGCGGGACTGGACATCTCGCGCGCGCAGCAGACCGTGGCGGACTTCCTCCGACGGCCCCGGGAATTCTTTTTGCGAAAGGCTACGGATTCCCTTGAGGAGATGCTCCGGCGCGAGCGCAGACTGCGTGAACTGCATGACGATCTCGTTCCCGTATCCGCCTGGTTCGCGGGACACTTTCAGCAGACCCTGCTCATGCATACGCACAATCATCCCTCCCCTGCCCTTTTCCGCTATCTTCTGCGGGAGCTGGCCGCACGTCTGGACCTTGCGGCTGAGGACTGCCCGCTGCCTGACGGCTTTCTGCATGACGACGATCATTTTCCTGTGCACCGGGGCGTACAGGCCGCCCTCCATCTCGCTCCGGAGCTGCATTCTCCCCTGTTCCGGGATGGCGGACGAACGTATACCCTTGAAGATACGGTGAGCCGCTGCCTGAGCCGTCTGCGTACCGACCGTGCGTCCCTCCTGATGATCCTCAGCCACCGCCTGCCCGAGGTGGGAGACGTTTTTCAGGCCCTGTTTGGCCGTCCGCTGCCGCTGCGCTCTCGCGCGGCGCTCAGAAACCAGGGAAGTACATAGAAAAATTTTGAACAACCAACTGATTTCTTTTGTTATTTTTTTAAGCAGAAAAAAAAGTCAAAAAAAATTGCCTTCTGCCCCTTTTCAATCCGACAAGCTGCCTTATTTACTATGCCGACGCGGGGAAGATCGGTCGCATCACCTGCCTCCCGCTCGACAATCCCGCAGCGCCACGCTGCACCGAGATAAAAAATTCTTTTGGAGGAAATACCATGAACCTGAAACCTCTCCATGACCGTGTGCTGGTCAAGCGCGTTGAATCCGAAGAAAAGACCGCCGGCGGTCTTTTCATTCCCGATACCGCCAAGGAAAAGCCCTCCAAGGGTGAAGTGATCGCTGTGGGTCCCGGCAAGGTGGAAAACGGCAACCGCATCGAAATGTCCGTCAAGGCTGGCGACATCGTGCTGTTCAACAAGTATGCCGGCACCGAAGTGAAGCTGGACGGCGTGGAACACCTCGTGATGCGTGAAGACGACATCCTTGCCATCCTCAACTAATTTCCCCACATATCGCATTATCCCTTTAAGGAGAAAATATCATGGCTGCTAAAGAAGTTCTCTTCGACGTCAAAGCTCGCGAAAAACTGGCCCGTGGCGTGGACAAGCTCGCCAACGCCGTGAAGGTGACCCTCGGCCCCAAGGGTCGTAACGTGGCCATCGAAAAGTCCTACGGCGCTCCCGTCATCACCAAGGATGGCGTGACCGTGGCCAAGGAAATCGAGCTGGACGACAAGTTCGAGAACATGGGCGCCCAGCTGGTGAAGGAAGTGGCCTCCAAGACTTCCGACGCCGCCGGCGACGGCACCACCACCGCCACCATCCTGGCTCAGGCCATCTATCATGAAGGCGTGAAGCTCGTGGCCGCCGGCCGCAACCCCATGGCCATCAAGCGCGGCGTGGACAAGGCTGTGGAAGCCCTCATCGCTGAACTGGCCAATCTGGCCAAGCCCACCCGCGACCAGAAGGAAATCGCCCAGATCGGCACCATTTCCGCCAACTCCGACGCCACCATCGGCAACATCATCGCTGAAGCCATGGCCAAGGTGGGCAAGGAAGGCGTGATCACCGTGGAAGAGGCCAAGGGCCTCGAAACCACCATGGACGTGGTGGAAGGTATGCGTTTCGACCGCGGCTACCTCTCCCCCTACTTCGTGACCAACGCCGAAAAGATGCAGTGCGAGCTGGACAACCCCTACATCCTCTGCTCCGAAAAGAAGATCTCCAGCATGAAGGACATGCTGCCCGTGCTGGAACAGGTGGCCAAGGTCAACCGTCCGCTGCTCATCCTGGCCGAAGACGTGGAAGGCGAAGCCCTTGCCACCCTCGTGGTGAACAAGCTGCGCGGCGCCCTGCAGGTGGTGGCCGTGAAGGCTCCGGGCTTTGGTGACCGCCGCAAGGCCATGCTGCAGGATATCGCCATCCTCACCGGCGGTCAGGTGGCTTCCGACGACACCGGCACCAAGCTGGAAAACATGGCCCTCACCGACCTCGGTACCGCCAAGCGCGTGGTCATCGACAAGGAAAATACCACCATCGTGGACGGCGCCGGCAAGAAGGAAGAGATCACCGCTCGCGTGAAGCAGATCCGCGCTCAGGTGGAAGAAGCCACTTCCGACTATGACCGTGAAAAGCTGCAGGAACGCCTTGCCAAGCTGGTGGGCGGCGTGGCCGTCGTCCATGTGGGCGCCGCCACCGAAGTGGAAATGAAGGAAAAGAAGGACCGCGTGGAAGACGCCCTGAACGCCACCCGCGCTGCCGTGGAAGAAGGCATCGTCCCCGGCGGCGGCACGGCCCTCATCCGCGTGTCCAAGGTACTCGACTCCATCAAGCCCGCTGACGACGACGAACTGGCCGGTGTGAACATCATCCGCCGCGCCATCGAAGCCCCGCTGCGCCAGATCGCCCACAACGCCGGTTTCGAAGGTTCCATCATCGTGGAAAAGGTGCGTCAGGGCAAGGACGGCTTCGGCTTCAACGCCGCTACCGGCGAATATGAAGACCTGCTCAAGGCCGGCGTCATCGACCCCAAGAAGGTGACCCGCACCGCCCTGCAGAACGCCGCTTCCGTGGCTTCCCTGCTGCTCACCACCGAGTGCGCCATCAGCGAAAAGCCCGAACCCAAGAAGGACGTCCCCGCCATGCCCGGCGGCATGGACGGCATGGGCGGCATGGGCGGCATGTACTAAGCCGACCCGTTTCCTCCAACTGCCTCATACGGCTCCCGCTCCGGCGGGAGCCTTTTTTATGCCTGCCGTCCGCCCGAAAAAAAAACGCTCGCCCCGCACGGCTCTGCTTGCCTGGCATCATCTTTGCTTTTTTTTTGCTGGAGGTAACGAGCTATGGAAATCGGCACAATTTTCCCCGTGGAATCACTGTCCGCGACACAGTTTTCGACGGCTTCCGAAAAACGCCGCCAGCAGGAAAAAAACACACAGATGGATGGCGATACCGTCAGCCTGTCCCCAGAAGCTCTTGAGCTTGCCCGGCAAAGCCGTCTCGCCGCCTTTTGCGGAGCCTACGGTACGGATAAGCTGGACGAAACGGAGGGGGACGCCACTACCGGGGACAAACCGGTCAGCGCAACGGAACAGTATCGCAGCCGTTTCAACGAGTACCGGGGCACGGGACTTTTTGCCGCCTCTGACCAGACAGGGGAAGCATCTTCCGGTCAGGCAAACGCCGTATCCGGAAACGGTGAAGATTCCAGCGATGACAGCAGCAACCAGACCGCCAAGCTGGAACGGCAGATAAAGGACCTCACCAAGGAGCTTGAGGAAGTCATGGCTTCCGACTTGCCCGATGTCCAGAAAGAAGCTTCCGCACAGGAACTGCAGAAAAAAATTTCGGAACTGCAATCCCAGCTCACGGCCCTGAAACGAGGTGAGCGCATGGCGGGCGCAGCGGTGCAGGGATAGGACTTTTGCCGTTGGCGAGGGGGAAGCAGGCCCCCTCGCTGACGGCACCCCATGAAAGCACATCCGTCACCTGATCAGCCCGCACTGCGCGCGCCTTGCGTGCCGGAGGCGAACATGTCCACACGGGGCACTATGGTCCAGTGTTTTTTTCTCCACGCCGTGCATGTGGCGGCGCTCTGTCTCCTGCTCTTCTTCCACCTGATCGAGCTCCGGGCCTGGCTTACGCTCTGGCTCATTGCCGACAGCCTTGCCGCCTCCCTGACGTATGCCCTGCTGGCTGCCGCCGTGGGGCCGCACATCCCCCGCCGTCCGGCGCTGGCCCATCTGGTCGTGGCGGGAACGTTCCTCTTCTCCTCTCTTCTTGCAGGGATACTTTTTGCGTGGCAAGATTGGTTAGGAGGATACGGTCACTCTCCCGCCATGCCGTTGTGGCGTACATTTCAGGCCGCGGGCAACGGGCTGGTGTATGGCGGGATCTTTGCTCTCCTGTTCCTCCCCCTGTCCTGCTGCGCCTACATGATGGCGCTGTCGGGCACGCGGCGTCTGGCGGGACACCTCTTCTCTCTTTCGGCCCAACGAGCGGAGCGCCCTGTCGCGCCATCCAGCACAGGAGACACGCCCGCATCGACTCAGGAAAACAGCCCATGAAAAAACGCCTGCTTGCCTTTTTCATCTTCTTCGGCTGCTCCTTCGGCATTGCCAGCCTCATCTATCATCTGATGGCCCTGCTGACGTTCGGCGGGTTCATCTTTGGCATCCTGCCGCGCATGTTCTGCTACCATTGGGAATATCCCAATCACTATATCGCGCTTGTCTGCCTGATCTACGCCCTGCTGGCTGCCGCCTTTACCCCGTGCATCGCCCGGCGGCCGTCGCTGGCCATCTGGATCGTTTTGGCCGCGCCCCTGCTCGCCTCGCCGCTGGGCGGTATGCTCTGGCATCTGCACGACATGCTGACGGGCTATTTTCCCAACAGCTGGCTGGAGAAACTGCTGCTGGACGGCGCACTCGAAGGCGCCGGGCTCGGCTGGCTGATCGTCCTGCTCTCCGTCCCCTTCAACCTGATATGCGCGATCCTGGGCATCCGCGGCACACGACGGGTGGCGCTGTCGCTTTATCCGGCCTCCGCAACGACGAGCCCGCCCACGCCGGGCGATGAGCCGGCAGCCCCCTCTCCCGTTCAGGCATGAAAAAAATCCTCTGGGGCAGCGTGCTCTTTGCCCTTCTCGCGGCAGGTCTACTTCTGACATGGGCCGATGGACAGGCCATTTCTCCGCCCGGCGTCGCGTACTTCTACAATCCCATGTGGGCCTGCGGCGACGCCCCGCCCTTTTTCGTCGTGGACATTTCCGTAAACAGGGAACAGTACAAGGGAACGGCCATGCGTTGCTTCCGGCATGGCGTGGATATGGACGCGGACGGGCAGCCCGGCGCGGGATTGGGCAGCTTTCTGGTCTGCGAGGGCCAAATAAAAAGATCCCTTTCGCTTTTTCTGCGAGAACGCTTCCTTATGGAAGGGACAGCTGCCACCGGCATCTTTTTTGACGCAACGAACTGTACCGCCACCACGCCCACGGTAGAGCAAAAACTCTACATTGACCGGATGCTGTACAGCGATGAGACTCTTGTCCCATAGAACGTTTTGCCTTTGCAAAAGGCATAACGCGAGGCGGCGGCATAGCGCCGCCCGGCCCAAGCGGAAAAACCGCGTTTTTTTTCGCGAAACGACAAGCCGTATGGTTGGGAACGCGAAGCGTTTCAAACTGAAAATGCTCTAAAAGCGCCACCAGCGGGAGACCTCTTGCACGAAGTGACGGCCAACACGCTGCCACCACCCGTCATCCTCCTCGGTAAAGCGCGTTTGGGGAAGGATGGGGGGACTGGGGGGAAGGGAACCTCTTTGCGCGCGAGCCAAAGGGGTTCCCTTCCCCCCAGAAAAATACCCGTCTCCGCCTCCCCGCCTTCCTTATGTCGTGTGCCGTAGATAACGCGTCATAAGGCGCAGCGAGGGACGGGAGAAGTCGTCCAGTTCTCCCGTCAGTTCCAACCCCGGCACGATGGCGCGCACCACGGGGATATCCAGATCCCGACGGGTCAGATCCACATAGAGCGGCGTCCGTCCCTGCGCGATCAACATCTCTTCCAGCTGCCTCAGGTTGGCCGCCGCCGAGCCGAGTCCCCAGTCGGGGAGCTCCTCCAGATAGCGCTGGGGCAGGGCCGAAAGCGCCGGACCGGTAGGCTCACCGTAGGGATAGGGCCAAGGCGTTTCCGTCAGTGCCGCCAGTGCTGCCCTGCTGCCGCTGAGTCCCGCCCCCGTGGCGCGTACGATCTCCCCCCGGCGACTCATGACAAAACACTGGTAGACCGGGATGCCGCATTCCGTGGTCATGTCCTGAAACTGCACCTGGATGCCGCGCGCGGCGTAATCATCCAGCAAAGACTGCAAGAGCTCGTCACGCGAATGCAACGTAAAGCACTGGTCGCGTCGGAAAGGAGTGGTCGCTTCGGCATCGCGCTCGATGATCTCCACCAGCGCGGCCACTTTTGCCTCTTCCAGCGTATTGCCGGAGGCCAGTCCTGTGGAGCCTGCCGCCAAAAAAAGCGAAGGCTCGTCCAGATTGCAGAACAGGAAAACCGCCTGTGCGGGCACCAGCACTTCCCTGCCGGCAGGGTCATGGGCGGGGACCCAATGCAGCGGGGTCCGTGGCCCGCAGCACCCCGCAAAAGGCGCATCCAGCGGCAGACGGGCAGGCGACAACGCCGCACGGCCAGCGGCCGCAAGCTCGTCATACGCAGCGCGAACGACCGGCAACGGCGTCTTGCGATTTTCCACCTCGCCGGGCGCGTCCGTACCTTCCGGCCCGCGAATATCCACATAGGCGCTGCAACGCTCCACGATCTCCATGCTGTAAGAGGCCCGTGCCTGCGCCAACGACAAGCCCCGTCCGTAAGCGGTGGCCTCGCCGCGCAAAGTATGCCGCACGGCCTGCGCCCCTGTTCCGCTGCTCACACGGATGTCCAGCCGCCAGGCACGCAAAAGCGCGATGGGGCAAAGCGAAGCCTGATGGCGCATTTCCGGTCCCGCCAGGATGCCCGCTTCCAACAGGGCATCCGTAGCGCGCAAAAAGGTCTCCTGCGCCGGAGGACGGTCAAGGGGGGGCATATGAAGAGCGACGACACGCTCGTGCGCCTCGTGCAGGACTTGCGCCTGACGTTGCATGGCGGCGGCGGAAGCATCCAGCATCTCTTCCGTATAAAGCGGCGGCAGGTCCACATCTTCCGGCTTGGGCAGGGCGTGATGCCCACGGATGTTACGCTGAAAGAGCTCGCTCCACTGCCGGGCGGCCGCAGCATCAGGACAGGCGGCCGCACGCAAATAGATGAGCGGCGAGAACGACTCCAGCCGCTCCTGCGCATTTTCCGGGAAAGAGCTCGCCACATCGGCCAGCTCAGGCAGCAGCAACGCGCATTCAAGCAGTAGCGAGGCCACGGCGGGACGCTGGAAAGTGTCTGTGTCCGCGTCATAGCAGTCCTGCGCCAGTCGCTTCAGGTACTCCGCTCCTTTCCGTGCCGCCTGCCGCAGGCAGTGCTGATGCAGAAAGTCGTCCAGTGGTGTGGCTTCCAGCCGGGCAAGCGCCATCTCCCACGTCAGGGACGCCGGAGGTTCGCAGGAAAAATACCCCGTGGTGGCCTGAGTCTGACTATGCGTATAGGTATAGTCCAGCATTTCATCGGAACGATCCATGATCCCTCGCTCTGTGGAAAAGGTGATAAGGCAGGATGCAGTATAGGCGGCAGGCTCTGGGCGGGCAAGGCGAAAAGCTCCTGCGGCGTGCGGGGTCGTAGCCTTGACAAGGCACGATAGAGCAATTCCACATTGAAAATCTGGATTGCTCTGGTAGTCGCGAGAGCGACTACCAGCAACCGAACACACGGAAAAACCACGCTTTTTCCGTAGTGTGAGGGCAGTGTCAGCATGGAAATTGGACACAATTTCAATGCCAATCCGCTCCAGTCACTCCCGGAACGCGGTTCGCGACGGTTCGTCCATCTTCTGGGGATTACCGACCTGTCCCGGCACGCAACAAAAAAAAAGGGGCAAGCCCGCAGGCCTGCCCCTGAATAACCGATCCCGAAGGATATTAACGCTTCGAATACTGGTAGCGAGCGCGAGCGGCGCGCAGACCGTACTTTTTACGTTCCTTCTTGCGAGCGTCACGGGTGAGGAAACCGGCCTTCTTCAGCAGAGGACGCAGCGCGGGGTCCACCACCAGCAGGGCGCGGGAAATGCCGTGGCGCACGGCTTCCGCCTGACCGCTGACGCCGCCGCCAGCCACGTTGACGCGCACGTCTAGCTTTTCAGCCAGCTTGGCCAGCACGAGGGGCTGACGAATGATCATCTGCAGGGTCTTGCGGGGGAAATACTCCTCGAAGGAGCGGCCGTTGACCGTGATATTGCCGGAACCGGCATAGATGCGGGTGCGGGCAGTAGCCGTCTTGCGGCGGCCGGTACCGTAATCGAATTTGTCGCTCATGACGTGCACTCCTTAGTAAGGCAGGGTCAGCGGCTGCGGGTTCTGGGCGGCATGGGGATGCTCGGCGCCCGCGTAGATCTTGAGCTTCTTCAGCATGGCGCGGCCCAGACGATTCTTGGGCAGCATACCGCGCACGGCGGCCATGAGCACACGCTCGGGCTTTTCAGCCATCATGTCGGAGAGGACGGTGGTCTTGAGACCGCCGACCCAGCCGGAATGACGGTAATATTTCTTGTCCTGCATTTTCTTGCCGGTGACCTTCACCTTGTCGCAGTTGACCACGACGATGAAATCACCAAGATCCATGTGGGGGGCGAACTCGGGCTTATGCTTGCCACGCAGGCGATGGGCGATCTGGCTGGCCAGACGGCCCAGCACCAGATCCTGAGCATCGACCACATACCACTGGCGGTTGATGTCTTTGGGGGTAGGGCTGAACGTCTTCATGGGGATGAACTCCTCTGCAAAATACAGTAGCCGTAATGCGGCGGGAAATCCTTCATGCGACGTGCCGCCTAACGGGGGTGACGACAATATCGCTGCAAAGAGAAGGCTTCTTAGCCTTTCACGCGCAAAATGTCAAGCCGTCTCCCGCCACACTCACGGAGACGGCCCCTTTTCGTGCGCGCTTGAGCATTAGCCTATTCTCTCCTATAATACCAGCACTTTTTTCACAGCTTCCGGGCGCGCGGGGAGCGCGCCGTCCGTCCCGCCAAGGAGCGCCTATGCCGTCCATCCGCAAGAGTCTGTTGCAGCTCACTTTTTCCGGAGCCTACCTGCTCCGCTGGAACGACAAGCTCCGGCCTGCCGAGCTGGTGGAGATCGACAAGCAGGCTCACAAGATGCTGGTCGCCTGCGCCCTCTGGCACGAAAACAGCCGCCACCTTCCCGACGAGGAGCGCCTTGCTCTTGCTCAAGAGATCATCGAGGGAGGGCTCTTCGACTATTATTATCGCCTCATCATCACGGACATCAAACCGCCGGTCTTCTATCGCATCAAGGAAAACAAGGAGCACTTCCGGCAACTGACCGCCCATGTCCTGAAACGCCTCGAACCGGCCCTCGCGCCCTTGGGCGACTTCTGGCAGCGTATGCAGGTCTGGCATACCGACGACACGGACAGTCTGGCCCGGCGCATCCTCACGGCGGCCCACCTCTATGCCTCACAGTGGGAATTCCTCCTCATCAAGCCCCTGAACAGCTTTGATGAGGAGATGGACGAGATCGACGTATCCTTCCGTGAACGGCTTGCCGGTTTTGGCGACGTGCGCGGGATGCCGGACATCGTCAAGGGCAATACGGCGCTGGCCCGCTTCGCCAATCTCTGCGGGCAGCTCCGCTTTCAGATCCGCTGGACGCAGGCCCCGCGCATCCCGGCCACTGCCGTGCTGGGGCACATGTTCATCGTGGCGGCCTACGCCTATTTCTTCAGCCAGTCCATCGGCGCCTGCCGGGCGCGTGCCGTCAACAATTTCTTCTGCGGCCTGCTGCATGATCTGCCGGAACTGTTGACCCGCGACATCATTTCCCCGGTCAAACAATCCGTGGAGAGCCTGCCGGAGATCATCCGCGAATACGAGGAGCAGGAACTGGAGCGCCGCATCTTTGCCCCATTGCGGGCCGAAGGGCTGGAAGAGCTGGTCGGCCTGCTCTCCTACTATCTGGGCATGGAAACAGGTTCCGAATTCCACGAGACCATCCGCGAGAACGGTCACGCCAGACAGATCCGCGACTTCGCCACCCTGCACGGCAGCTACAATGCCGACGCCCTCCAGCCCAAGGACGGTCGCCTCATCAAGGAATGTGACAAGCTGGCCGCCTTTCTGGAGGCGCACAGCTCCATCCGCAACGGCGTCTCCTCGCCGCATCTGCAGGAAGCCCTTGCCCGCCTCAAGGGCGATCTGGTCGGCAGTCCGCTGGATTGCCTGCACCTCGGCGCACTGTTGGCGGATTTCGACTGACGGACGCCGGAAGGAGGATGTCGCTCATGCCGCGCCGCCTGCAATCCTTGTTGCTGCTGCTCTGTATGGCCATGCCGCCGCTCATGCTCCCGGACATGCACCATGCGGCTCAAGCTGCCACTCTGGCCGAAAAGGGCCTTGCCGCCTATGCGGCCAGCATGGAATATTATTACCGTAAGCCGCAGCCGCAACTCCTGCCCACCCTTCTGCAGCGAATGGACGAAGCCGGACTGCTTGCCGATGGGGAAAAGCGCCTCATGGTCGCCGCCTTTCTGGGGGAATGCCTGCGTGCGGATCCCTCATTGCGGCGCATGATCGCCGCCGCTCTGGCGCACGCCGGTGAAGAGAACGGCCATAATATCCGACGCACGTTGGCCTGGGCCGCACATCTGGCCGGGTTGCGCGATGCCCCCGCGCTCGTGCGTCAGCTCCTGCCCAACCGTGCCGATCTGACTCTTCGCGATTACATCCTTTCCACGCCGAGCCCGCTGCTGCGCTGGAAAGCGACTTCGGAAAGCAGCATCCTGCATATGTACTGGACGGCCTTCATGGCCAGCGGCAACACGGCCTATGTGGAAGCCGTCATCGCTGCCGCCTGCCGATATGCCCGCCTTGCCGCAGGTGGCCGTCAGTATGAGGACGACTTCGATCTCTGCCGACAGGCGGCGGCCAGCCTTTACGAATTCACTCCCCGCCATGAACTGGTGCGCTGCTGCGTGGAAAAGGCTCTGGCCGCTACGCAGGATCCCGCGGAAAAGCGTACACTGCGCCTCATGCTGCGCTGACCCCCTGATCTTCCCACTTTTCATGGGCTTGCCGCTTCCTTCGTCTTTTTCCTTTGAAAAAGGCAACTCGCGAGGCGGCACAGCTTCGCCCGACCCAGGCTCTGTTAACAAAATTTTACAAACAAATTCAATATATAGAACAATTTTGCTGTACACACACCACTTGTCTTTGGTGGCGGGGACACCTCGTATTTCTGACTCTTCCCCGATAAAAGCGCGCTGGGGAAGGGAGCGAATAGTGTTAACAGGCCCTAACGAGAACGGAACACCGCTTTTTATGCCGCAGCGACATCATTACGCCCTGTCGTCCCTGCCGCGCCGCAGCTTGCGGTATAACGTCGGACGGCTGATGCCCAGCCGACGGGCGCACAAGCTCATGTTGCCGCCGCAGGCTTCCAGCATATCCTGGATGACCCGCAACTCCCGTTCCGCCAGACTGCCGCCCTCCAGGATGCCGGACGGATTCTCTTCCTGCGCGCTCTGTCCGAAAAAGTGTTCCGGCAGGAGTTCATTGCCTTCGGCCAGATGCATGGCCCGCTCCACACGACTTTCCAGCTGCCGGATATTGCCCGGCCAGGCATAGGAAAGCAGCGCCCGGCACGTCAGATCCGACAGGGGCAGCACGGGCCGCTCCAGTAATTGCGCCTGACGCCGGATGAAATGCTCGGCCAGCAGGAGGATGTCCTCCGGGCGTTCGCGCAATGGCGGGATGTCGATGGTCAGCGTGCTGATGCGGTAATAGAGATCTTCGCGGAACTTGTGGTCGGCAATGGCCTGCCGCAGATCCCTGTTGGTAGCGGAAATGATGCGCAGGTTAACGGCAATGGTCCGCAGGCCGCCCACCCGCCGTATCTCTCCGGACTGCAGGACCCGCAACAACTTCACCTGCATGTCGAACGGCATGTCGCCGATCTCATCAAGGAAGAGCGTCCCGGAGTCGGCCAGCTCCAGCTTGCCGGGCCGCCCGCCCCGCTGCGCCCCGGTAAAGGAGCCTTCCTCGTAACCGAAGAGTTCGCTTTCCAGCAGCTCCTTGGGGATGGCGGCGCAATTGAGCGCCACAAAGGGCTGATGCGCCCGCTTGCTGCTGTTGTGGATGGCTTGGGCAAAGAGCTCCTTGCCGGTCCCCGTCTCGCCGCTGAGCAGCACCGGCGCGCCGCCTCCCGCCGCGATGCGGGCATGATGCACGGCAAGACGCAGCTTTTCGCTCTTGCCCAGGATGGACTCAAAGGTGAAGTGCGCCATATTGCCCGTGACCTCCACGGCCATGCGCATGACTTCCTTGCGCTCCTGTATGGTCAGCAGCCCCCCTACCACTTCGCCGCCCGGCATACGCAGCGGATCCAGAGAGACGAAATGGATGATCCCCGACTGCCGGGCCACCGCCTCCTTGGCGCGCAGACTGCTTCCCGTCGCCAGACAATGCAGCAGTTCGCCGGCCTCCAGATAAACGTCGAGCAGCTGTCCCTCGCAGGCCGAAGGCAGCCCCAGCAGGCTGCGCGCCCGTCGATTGCATTCCGCGATGCGTCCTTCGGACGTGATGGTGACGATGCCGCGCGAATCCGCGTCGATGATGGCCCGCAGGGACTGGCGCTTGATGGCCAGCTCCCGAAAACGACCGCGTTCGCGCAACTGTGCGCGGACGGTCTCCGCCGCCTGCCGCACCAGTCCCAGCGTATGTATATGCATCCTGCTGGACTGCCCGCTTAGCGAAATGGCCCCCAGCACCTGCGTGCCGTCCGGAGAAAAGACGGGAGCTCCCGCATTGCTGATGTCCCGCGCCGGAACGGAATACATACGGCTGCCCGGAAGGAATACGGGGATGCGCTCGGCCAGCGCAAGACCTATGGCGCAGGTGCCCACGTCCTTCTCCGTCCAGCGATATCCCGGCAGGCAGCGTCTGCGGGTAAAGTGCTCCATGAGGTCGGCATCCCCCACCGCATACAGGACATAGCCCTCACCGTCGGCAAGGGCCATGCAGAAGCCTGTATCCTTGAGCAGACGATACAGGCTGTCTATCTGCTCACGGGCAAAAAGGAAAAACTCCTGCTGGGCGGCAATGCGCTTATGCAGGTCGGCGGAGCCAAGACGTGTCGCTTCCGGAGCGCCGTCATGGAGCGGGTCGATGCCGTAGGCGGCTGACCGGGCAAGGGAGCGCGCGATGACGGCATCCAGTTCGGGAAGAAAGGGGGGAGTCTGCATCGTATGTAATATCCTGAAACAGTGTTTCAAAAAATTACAACATTTGATCGTATGCTGCAACTAGCCAAAATAACAGCTTTGTTTATGAGAGAAGCATGTCGTGGGTAAGGATAATATGTAATGAAACATTACACAATAGCAGCATATTTTTTTGGACATATTTCAAAAAATACATTTAATCATATGAAAATACAGTAAAACTTAAAAAAGGCACACCCCTTGCTTTTTGGGACGGTAACAGAAGCGGCAGGCCAGTTCGCCTGCAAAGGAGTATGCCATGTCCATCCAACGATTCGGGACCCCGACCGTTCCGGGCGCCCTTCCCTTTTCCAAGGCTGTTGCTGCTGACGGCTGGCTGTACGTCAGCGGACAAGTTCCCCGTGATGCCGATGGGGAGATCGTCAGCGGCAGCATCAGCGTACAGGCTCGCGTCACTCTCGACAACCTTACCAAGGTCCTCGAGCAGGCGGGATACAGCCTCAACGATGTGGTCCGTGTCACCGTCTATCTGGACGATCCCCGGGATTTTGCCGGTTTCAACAAGGTCTACGCCCGCTATTTCACGGCGGAACATGCCCCGGCACGCGTCTGTGTCCAGGCGTCCATGATGAGCGATCTGCGAGTGGAAGTGGATTGCGTGGCCTACAGAAAGCCCTAGGGGGATCATATGGCAACGCATGAACAGGATATCCTGATAGTAGGCGGCGGCATCACCGGGGTGGCGCTGGCCTACGGTCTGGCAGGCTCAGGACGCCGCATCACGGTCCTCGACCGCCAGACCCCCACCAACCGCGCCTCGCGCACCAATGTCGGCCTTATCTGGGTACAGTCCAAGTTTCTCCATCTGCCTGACTATGCCCGCTGGGGCTTTCTCTCCTCCCGTGAATATCCGGCACTGGTGGGCGAACTGGAAGCCCTTACCGGCCTGCGTATCCCCGTACAGTTCCGGGGGGGGCTCATACCGGTCCTGAGCGAAGCCGAATACCAGCAACGCGGGGACTACATCGTCAAGCTGCGGGAGGCGTTGGGAGAATATCGCGGCGGCATGATCGATCGCGGCGAACTGGATGCCCTCCTGCCCGGCATACGCTTCGGCAGGGAAGTGACGGGCGCGGCCTGGTGCGAGGAAGACGGCGTCATCGATCCGCTGGCGCTTCTGCGCGCCTTTCGGGCGGCCCTGCCGCGTAAGGGGGTCGAACTGCTCGAACGCGACGTGCTGGACGTGCAGCCGCAGGACGGCGGATACCGGGTCATCACCGACAACGGCACCTACGAAGGCGGTACGCTGATCCTGGCCGCCGGCCTGGCCAACAGACGTTTTGTCCGCTTTGCCCTGCCGTCGCTGCCGGTCTACCCCGATATGGGACAGGTCCTGCTGGTGGAACGTATGCCCTATGTCATGCCCATTCCGGTACTGGGAGCCACCCAGACCTTCGGCGGCACCACCATCATCGGCTTCCGCCATGAAAATGCCGGTCACCGGATGACCATTGAGCAAAAGGGCGTGTCCGGCGAGGGGCAATGGGCCATGCGCGTCTGGCCCGAGCTGGCGGGCAAGCGCGTCATCCGCGCCTGGACGGGCCTGCGCGTCATGCCCAACGACAACATGGCCATTTACAGCCGTCTGCCGGGACATGCCAATGCCTACCTCATCAACACGCACAGTGCCGTCACCATGGCAGCCGCCCATGCTCGGCTGCTGCCGCCCTTCCTGCTGGGTGGGGAACTCCCGGAAACGGCCCGCGGCATGACGCTGCAACGCTTCGGCTTTGCCTGCTAGCGCGCTTTCATCTGCAAAGGAGAGCATATATGAGCAACATCCCCGGCAAAACCGTGCACATCATCGTCAACGGCACGTCCGTCGAAGTGCCGGAAGGCATCAGCGTGGCGGCTGCGGTGCTCGGGCACAGCCATGAGCGACATTTTTACGAGCACAGCCTGGACGGCAGCAAGCGTTCCCCGTGGTGCCTCATGGGCGTCTGCTTCGAGTGTATGCTGGAAATAAACGGCAAGCCCGACGTGCAGTCCTGTATGGTGCCGGTGGCCGAAGGCATGGTGGTCAACACCCAGAAGCGGCCCGCCATCCCCGGCGAGAACGGACATTCTGATCAGGGAGGCAGGGCATGAACGTCACCAATTTCGACTGCATCATCATCGGGGCCGGTCCCGCCGGACTGGCTGCCGCCTGCGCGGCCAGAGACTGCGGGCTGGAAGTGGCCCTGCTGGACGAGCAGGCTGCCCCCGGCGGCCAGCTTTTCCGCAATGTGGAATCCCCGCTCGGTCAGCGCCTGCTCGATGAAAAGGACAGGCGTACCGGCCTCGAGCTCGTGGCTCGTTTCAGAGCCAGCGGCACGGACTACCGCCCGCGGGCGACGGTCTGGTCCATCGACGACAAGGCCGTCAGTTATTCCCGCAACGGCGTGTCGGAGCGGATAACCGCCTCGCACATCATCCTTGCGCCTGGCGGCATGGAGCGACCTGTCCCCTTCCCCGGCTGGACGCTGCCCGGCGTCATGGGCGCGGGCGGCATGGACATCCTGCTGCGCTCGGCCTGCCTTCCGCCGCTCGACAAGCAACACCCCGTCATACTCTGCGGCAACGGCCCGCTGCTTCTGCTGCTGGCCTGCCACCTGCTGGACGCCGGCGCTCCCGTGGCAGCCTGGCTGGATACGGGCGACACCGCACGCCGTCTGGCCGCCCTGCCCCATATGCCCGCCGCTCTGGGAGATCGGCCCTATCTCGCCAAGGGTCTGCGCATGGCGCGCCGCGTCCTGTCCTCAGGCATCCCCATCATCCGCCATGTACGCAATCTGCGGGCCGAAGGCGACGGCCATGTGGAGCTGGTGCGCTACACGACCAACAAGGGCGAATACCGCCTGCCCGCAGGTATGCTGCTGCGCCACGAGGGCATCATCCCCCGGACGCATATCCCCAATGCGCTGGGTCTTGCCATGACCTGGGACGACGTGCAGCGCTGCTGGCATCCCACGACGGATATCCACGGCCGCACAAGCTGTGAATACATTTCCGTGGCCGGAGACAGCGCCTTTGTGCACGGCGGCGACGCCAGCCTGCACAAGGGCACGCTGGCAGGCATAGATGCGGCTCGCCGCCTCCGCGTCATCAGCGAGACGGAGGCCGCCCACCGAGGTGCTGCCGCCCTGCGGGAGCTGCGCCGTATGGAATGGGCCCGCGGCTTTTTGCGTCACATCTTTGCTCCCCACCCCGACATCTTTGCCGTACCGGATGAGACCATCATCTGCCGCTGCGAAAACGTCAGTGCGGGCGACATCCGCGCCGCCGTACGGGAAGGCTTTACCAACGTCAATGAAATAAAGCGCTTCACCCGTTGCGGTATGGGGCCGTGTCAGGGACGCATGTGCGGACCGGCTCTGGCGGAACTGGCCGCCCGGACTTCCGGGCTGTCTCCCCGTCAGGTGGACATGCTGCATGTGCGTATGCCGTTCCGCCCCGTCACGCTCAACGAATATTGCACGCTCAACGGCCTCGGTTACGAGGAAACGCAGACATCGTAAACACGCTCGGAGAAAGGTTTCCCCGGATGCGACAGCTTTTCAGGAGGTTGCCATGCCTATTCACTGGATAGACTATTCCATCATCATCCTTTACTTCTTCGTGGTCATCTACGTCGGCTGGTGGGCCATGCAGAAGGTTTCCAGCTTTGACGACTATGCCGTGGCCGGTCGCGGTCTGCCGCTCGCCATCTTCTTTGCGGCCATTGCCGCCACCCTCTGCGGCGGCGGCGCCACCATCGGCCGCGTGGCCTTCATGCACACCACCGGCATCGTGGTCTTTGCCGGTCTCATGGGCGTGGTCATCAACCAGATCATTTCCGGCCTCTACATCGCCGGACGCGTCCACGCCATCCCCAACGTCTACACGGTCGGGGACCTCTGCGGCCTCTATTACGGCCGGGCCGGACGGCTCGTCTCCAGCGTGGTCTGTTTCCTCTTCTGTCTCGGTCTGTTCGGCGTGCAGATCCTGGCCATGGGGGCCATCCTGCAGACGGCCACCGGCATCGATCTCATCCCGGCGGCGCTCATCTCCTCGGCCATCACGCTGGCTTATACCTGGGCCGGCGGTATGCTGGGCGTCACCATGACCGACGCCATCCAGTACGTCATCATCATCGTGGGCGTGAGCCTTTGCGGCTATCTGGGCATCGAGCGCGCCGGCGGCTATGACGCCATGATCGCGCAACTCCAGTCCATGCCGCAGTATGTCAACAACCTCAAGCCCTTTGCCGACTGGGGCGTCATCAAGTTCGCCGGGCTGTTCTTCGGTTTCCTGTTCGGGGAATTCTGCGCCCCCTACTTCATCCAGCGCTATGCCTCCACCAAGTCCGCCAAGGACAGCAAGGTCGGCGTGCTCATCTTCTCGGTGCACTGGCTCTTCTTCCTGGCGACCACGGCAGGCATCGGCCTGGCTTCCATGGCCCTGCAGCCCGACGTCAAGCCTGACCTCGCCTTTACCAACCTCATCCGCGACGTGTTGCCCATCGGCGTGACCGGTCTTGTGCTGGCGGCCCTGCTGGCGGCGGTCATGTCCAGCGCGGCGGCCTTCATCAACACGGCCAGCGTGGCCTATACGCGGGACATCTACAACAAGTTCATCAATCCTAAGGCCTCGCAGCAGGACATGCTGCGCCAGTCCCGGCTGTCCACTCTGCTGGTAGGCGGCGGCGCCATCGTCGTGGCCATCCTCTTTCAGGATGTCTTCGGTCTCATGCTCTACATCTTCAAGTTCTGGCCTTCCAGCGTGCTGCCTCCGCTGCTGCTGGGCATCTTCTGGGGCAAGGTATCGCCTCGCGCCGGAGCCCCGGCCATGGTCATTGGCGGTCTGGCCTTCCTCATCTGGAGCGACAAGATCCTCGGTGAACCCTTCGGCATCCCGGCCAACCTCGTCGGCATCAGCCTGAACTGCCTGACGCTTTTCCTTGTCCACCAGATGACCAAGCGATCCGTCCCGACCACCGGCGCCTACGCGCCCGAAGTCCTGTAGGAGGAATCCGCCATGCATGAATTCTTCAAGATATTCATCCTGCTGTCCTTTGTGCTCAATATCGCCTGCGGCGTCTGGGTCTTTTTCGGCATCCTTCAGTGGACACGCGAACTGAAGCACAAGACCCGGTAGAAGAGGCAAGGGAGTGCCGCTGACCCAGCTTGCGGCACTCCCGTTCACACCCATCGTCACCACACTTGCGACAGGAGAAACACGGCATGATCCTTCAGGGCGGAAAACTCTACTACGATACCCCGATCGGCATCCTTTGTCTGGATTCGCAATTCCCCAAGCCGCGCGGCCATTTGCGCAATCCGCTGACCTACCCTTTCCCCACGGTGCAGTATCTTATCCGCGGCGTGGATGTGCCCCGGATGCTCTTCAATCCCACGCCGGAACTGGTGGAGCCCTTTCTGGAAGGCGCGCGGGAGCTGGAACGGCAGGGAGTGATGGCCATTGCGGGTTCCTGCGGTTTCATGGCCCGCTTTCAACAGCGCATTGCGGCCGAGGTGCGGGTGCCTGTCCTGCTTTCCAGCCTTGTACAGCTCCCCCTCCTGCGGATCATGCACGGCGAAAGTGCACGCATCGGCGTACTGACCGCCAGCGCGGCCTCCCTGACACAGGATCATTTCGCCAACTGCATGACCGACATGCGGAGCGTCTGCATCCAGGGAATGGAGCATAATCCTGAATTTGCCGAAACCATTTTACAGAGCAAGCGTACATGCTTTGATATGGATCGCCTGCAAAAGGAAGTCGTGGACACGGCCACCGCCTTTGCCGCCGCCGAAAAACTGGATGCTCTCCTTCTGGAATGCACGGATCTGTCCGCCTTTGCCGCGCCGGTGCAGCGGGCCATCCAGATACCGGTCTACGACATCAATACGCTCGCGGCGTATACAGCTTCGGCCGTCGTTCGTCACGACTACCTGTAAACGCACCACACGTTCGGGCGGCGGATACCCCCTTTCGCCCCCGTCCTCCAGAGGCTTTTCCGCTCATGCGGAAAAGCCTTTTTCATACAAAAAGAAACTTGCCTTGGCCGGGCAAGTATGCAACAGCAAAAACAACCTTATGCCCCCTGGAGCATTTTCTGTTTGGAACGCTTTGCGTTCCAAACCATACGGCCTGTCGTTTTGCGGAAAAACGCGGTCATACCGCCTGGTTTGGGCCGGGCGGCGCAGTGCCGCCGTCACGTTTTTACCTTTTCAAGGCTAAACCGTTCCAAAGGCCCGTGCCGACAGTTCCGCGCCCTCTCACCCCTTGTGTCCGGTCGCCATGCCCAACATCTGCCGCCCCCCTTGTCTCCTTCTGCTCATCTTCCTTTTCCTGTGCTGCTGTCCCGCGCACGCCCGCTATCTGGAGATCCTGGCAGCCGGCGATGTGACGCTTGGCGGAGGGATGCGGGATACGCCCATGCCTTCCCTGCTCTTCGCCCCGGAGACCCGCCGCCGCATCGAACAGGCTGACGTTTTCCTTTGGAACTGCGAAACTGCCGGTCCGGCTTCCTTTTCCAAGGAAAACCTCTACATCTTTCATGCCGACGACATGTTTTTTCCGCAGATGCGCTTTGCCAACGGCGCAGCCTGTACCGCCAATAACCATGTCTTCGACGGGTACGAAGAAGGGGCCGCGAACCTTTTGCATATGCTGGAGCAAAACGGCATTGCCCAGAACGGCCTGCATCTGCGTGGCCACTATGCCCCACTGCTGCTGACGACGCCCGGCCATCAAGCCCCTGTCTATCTGCTCACCGGTTCTCCCATGTCCCAGATCGGGAGCGGCCCGCAAGTCGTGACCCTGACCTATCCGCTGTTGCGCAAATGGATACACGCTCTACGACAGGCCGTCCCCGAAAGTCTCATTATCGTTTACTCGCATGACGGCGAGGAGGGGCAGCTTGAGCCGACGCTCCGTCAACGGCAGTGGGCGAATATCTTTGCCGCTGCCGGAGCCGACGTGCTGTTGTTTGCGCACAGCCACCTGTACGGCGGCGTGGAGATCCTGTGGGATAGTCCGCGCAGGACGCTGGTTGCCTGGAGTCTGGGCAACTTTCTTTTCGGCGGCAATCGCAGATGGAAGCATCACCGGGATGTCCGCCTGTTGCGCGTCCGCGTCGATCTGGCGGACGGCAACAAGGATGCGGTATGGCTGCTGGGACATACGGACAACTGGCAGTTTTCCTTCTATCCCGCCCGCACGCCGGAGGACGATCACTCCCGGAAGGAGAGGGAGGACTCCCATAAGGACGGCTGACTGTGGATGGAAAGTCGGCAGAGGGGCTTGCCTTGTTTTTCTCAAAGCGTCATGCTGAAAAACACGTCTATGATATATGAAATGACCCGGCTGACGTGGGGAAACGCCACCCCCTGTCTGCAAGACCCGCTGTCGGATCGGCAGCGGTGGGCGTAACGGGTCCTCATTGCGAGGAGGAAGCCGCATGATCACGTCCAAGGAATTGAATGAGCTTGGTTTACCCAATGATCCCCGCCTGATGGCTCCGGCCATGCGACTGATCAACAGTACGCTGGGGCGCAGCCATGCCGGAGAGGCGGAACACGAGGCCATGCGCGAGGCCGTCCGCACACTGGCTGCCGCACCGGAAACCATGTGCGAGCATGACATCCTCGGACCGCTGGCCCGTCTGTATATGGAGCTTTTTCCCGCCGGTACACGATTCACGCCACGCGCGACGCCCGCGCCATGGCGACAATGGTCTGCCGGAGAAGCGGAGGCGGAGGCTGTCCGGCAGATGGAAATCGCCTGTACCCTGCCCGCAGCGGTCAGCGGCGCGCTTCTGCCGGATGCCCATCTCGGCTACGGCCTGCCCATAGGCGGCGTCCTGGCCGTCAGGGATAGCGTCATCCCCTATGCCGTGGGCGTGGATATCGCCTGCCGTATGCGGCTTTCGGTGCTGGATATGCCAGCGTCGCGCCTGTCGGAATCTCGGGATAGTCTTGCGGCAGCTCTGGAACGAGAGACCCGCTTCGGCATCGGGGCTGAATTTGCACGCGAAGAGCGCCGCAGTCATGCTGTCATGGATGAGGACTGGAATGTCAGTCCGGTAACGCGCGTCGGCAAGGACAAGGCCTGGAAGCAGTTGGGCAGCAGCGGATGCGGAAATCATTTCGTTGAGTTCGGAGAGCTGCATGTGGACGCTCCGGCTCGGATCGGTGAGGTCGATCTTGCTCCCGGCGTCTATCTTGCCCTGCTCAGCCATTCCGGCAGCCGGGGGACGGGAGAAAGCGTCGCCAAGCACTACAGCGAGCGGGCCATGTCGCTGCGACCGACCCTGCCCGAAGAGTTACGACGTCTGGCCTGGCTGGACATGGACAGTGCCGACGGACAGGAATATTGGGCCGCCATGCAGCTTATGGGACGCTATGCCTCGGCCAATCACGAGCTGATACACAGGCACGTTATGGCCGCCATTGGCGCGCAGGCGCTGACCCATGTGGAAAACCATCATAACTTTGCATGGGAGGAGACGCATGACGGCGAGCGCGTGATCGTGCATCGCAAAGGGGCGACGCCCGCACATGCGGGACAGCTCGGTGTTGTGCCCGGCTCCATGTCAACACCGGGGTTTGTGGTGCGCGGCAAGGGCAGCGAAGCGTCGATCTGTTCCTGTTCGCATGGTGCCGGTCGGGCCATGAGTCGGGCAGCCGCCTTTCGGCAGCTCCGACTTGAGGACATGGAGGCTGTCTTGCGGGACAACGGCGTAGAGCTGCTGTCCGGCTCACTGGACGAATCCCCTCAGGCTTACAAGGATATCCACGCGATCATGGCGGCGCAGCGTGATCTTGTGGATATTCTGGCCGAGTTCCACCCCCGTCTTGTCAAGATGGCTCCGGACGAACCGCGCAGGCCGTAGAGGCGGGAGAACTGGCAAGAAAAAACATCCCACAGGCAAGGGATGGACACGAAAGCCAGCCGCTCCCTCCAAAGCACGCGTGATGTGCAGAGCTGATCGGCCCTATTCATCAAAAAAGCTGCTTCGCCGTGTGGCGAAGCAGCTTTATGCATCTTCATTCAGGCGCTCTACCCGCAGCAGTCAGCGGCGGGATCACGGGACCCATCGCTTGGAGCCATCCGGTGAACGGCCTGACCGTCAAAAAATACAGTGTTTCAAGTGGGAAAAATAACCAGCCCACAGGGGCACATCAGCCTGCCGCGATGCGACCGCCTTTTTCCGTACGCCGTCTCTGCCGAAGGTATCGGCCATGCCGTCGCATTATCCGACCAGCTCCCACTGCCCTGCCGCACGAAAAAATGGCGCGCCGCCGAAGGAGCGCTTATGCAGCGAATCCTCAGGAAGCGCTCTCTTCTTTTTCCTTCAGATTTTTCATGCGCGCCTGCTGGGCCCGCTGGACGTTGTGCAGCATCTTGCGCTCGAAATTCCCGGACATGAGCTTCCTGCCCTCGGCATAGCCGCAGAGTTTTTTGTACTCTTCCACACTGATGCCATGCTGTGACAGGTGACGGGAGGTCAGGGAAGAACTTTCCTTACCGCAAAGGCAACACTTGATAAAGTCGTCCGTTATGGCTTCTTCCGGCTTGCAGATAAGATCCTCGGGGACCGGCTTCTTTTGTATGGGCGCTTCCAGCGGCTTTTCTATTTCCAGCGCGGATGCCTTTGCCTCTTTTTCCGGAAGGAACGCCCCCGTTTCGCTCGTCTGCCTGTCCGACAGGCGGCGCTCGATGTCCATATTCAAACGCTTGGCTATCTCATATTGCGCCATGATAAATTCAATGGGCTGATCATGGAATCTTCCAAAAACGGCATTAAAAATATCTTTATCTTCAAGAGCCATCGGGCATTCTCCTCTTCATTTTTTCCAAAATTACATATGATGATATAAAGCTCAAGATTTTTCAGAAAAAATTTCTTAGGGTCATGACTAGCAGAGAGTCCATAAAGAGGATAAAAGCAAGTTATGACAATGAAAAACAAGTACGCTTGCCG
>NZ_CALVHE010000019.1 GCF_944327235.1 uncultured Desulfovibrio sp. | reverse complement strand
TGCCGCCATATAGTCTCTCCTCATTGTAAGTGAAGAGATTATAACATACTATTTAATTTGACGACACCACCTAGAGTTACGATGCCCGGCAGCGGCAAAAGTTGGAGAGGTGAGATGGGGGGAAGAGGGAAAGCTTCTCAAGTGCCGCCCCTTTCCCCACCTTCTTCAGCAGATTCGCGGCAACTGCGCTCCTTCCAGCATACCGAGCAGGCGCTGCCCGCCGATGAGGGTTCGCAGGACGACTTGTCCGGCACGCTCATCACCGACAGTGCCGATGCAGGCGGCCTCCCGACCGTAAGGCGTGGCGCGCATGGCTTCCAGCACGGTATCAGCCAAACTTTCGGGCACGATGCAGAGGCATTTGCCCTCATTGGCCAGATAGAGCGGATCAAGACCAAGGAAGGAACAGCCGTTGCGGACGGCTTCATGGACAGGGATGGCCTGCTCGTCCAGTTCGATGCTGACGCCGGATTGTTCAGCGATCTCGTTGAGGGTGGTGGCCAGCCCGCCGCGGGTGGGGTCGCGTAGCACATGGACTTCTCCTGGCATACCAGCCGCTTCCGCAGCGGCGAAAACGGCACGGACAAGACCGTTGAGCGGAGCGGAGTCGGAGCGCACGTCAGTCAGGAAGGAAAGACCTTCCCGACTGCCCATGATGGTCAGGCCGTGATCGCCAACAGCGCCGCTCACCAGAACCGCATCGCCCGGGCGGGCCCGATGTCCGGACGGTTCCGGCTGCACGAGCAGGTGGCCGATGCCCGTGGTGTTGATGAACAGCTGATCGCAGGCTCCGCGTTGCACCACCTTGGTGTCTCCGGTGACGATCTGTATCCCGGCCTCCTGAGCGGCGGCTGCCATATCGGCGGCTACCCTGTCCAGAGTGGCGAGGGGGAGCCCTTCCTCTATGATGAAGGCGCAGCTCAGATAGCGCACGTCGCCGCCCAGCATACTCACATCATTGACGGTACCGTGCACGGCAAGAGTGCCGATGCTGCCGCCGGGGAAAAAAAGAGGCGTGACGGTGTAGGAGTCCGTGCTCATGGCCAGCGGTTTGTCATGGGCGGGCGATACGGGCAGCAGGGCGGCATCGTCCATGCGGTCAAGGAGGGGGTTGGCAAAATGGTGCCGGAAGCACTGGCTGATGAGGCGTTGCGAGGCGCGACCGCCGCTTCCGGCATCCAGTAGAATGCAGTCATCCATAAGCATTTCTCTGACAGGGTTAAAGGCTGTGGGGTATCCCTCTGGATCCGTTATGCGGGTTTTATGATAATTTCTGTAAATAAATATGTTAACTCCACATGTCTCTCTCGTATGCTTGTGGAGAAATGTTTCCTGCATAGCCCGCTTCATCCCTGATAAAAGCGCGCTGGGGAAGGGATGGGGGGCTTGGGGGGAAGGGGGACACCTTCCGCGCAGGCAGCGACCCGACGGGCGGCCCGCAGGGCCGTGCCCGTTAGGCGACGCAGGAGCCTTACGGGCATCGACAGCAGAGCGAGGGGGCCCCCTTCTCCCCAAACAAGCTAACAGCCCCTAGTTCCGGACATACTTGAAATAGGCCGCGCAACTGCCCTCGGTGGAGACCATGCACGGGCCGACAGGTGTTGCCGGCGTGCAGGCTTTGCCGAAGAGTGGGCATTGCGGCGGAGTGAGGCGTCCCTTGAGGACCTGACCGCAGCGGCAGCCGGGCAAAGGCGGTACGTCGGGCAGGTGCAGATCCAGACGGCGCATGGCGTCGAAGCGGGCAAATTCCTCACGCAGGGCCAGACCGCTTTGCGGGATGCGGCCGATGCCCCGCCACAGAGCGTCGGCAGGCTGGAAACATTGCTCCAGCAGAGCACGGGCGCGAGGGTTCCCGCCATCGTCCACGGCGCGGGCATAGGCGTTGACCACCTCGGCCCGGCCGTCACGCCGTTGTTCGGCCATGAGGCAGAGGGCCAGCAGGATGTCCGCCGGTTCAAAGCCTCCCACAACGGCGGGGACGTGGTATTCCCCAGCAAGGAAAGCATACGGGGCCAGACCGAGGATGGTGGAGACATGGCCCGGCAGCAGGAAGGCTTCGATAGGCTGTTCCTGCTGCTGCGGATCGTCCAGCAGTGCGCGCAGGGCGGGGGGGACGAGCTTGTGCAGGGAAAGCACGCTGAAGTTGTCCAGTCCGCGTTGTTGTGCGGTCAGGATGGTAGCGGCCACCGTGGGGGCGGTGGTCTCAAAGCCGATGCCCAAAAACACCACCATATCATTGGGATGTTCAGCGGCCAGCGTCAGCGCATCCAACGGCGAGTAGACGATCTCGACGCGCGCTCCCTGAGCCTTGGCGTGCTTGAGGCTCTTGCCGCCGGGGCCAGGCACGCGGAGCAGATCGCCGAAGGTGGCCAGGATGATGCCGTCACGCCCGGCAAGATCGAGAAAGGCGGCCACTTCCGCATCATGGGTGACGCAGACGGGACAGCCCGGCCCGGAAAGATGCAGCACCTGTTCCGGGAGCAGTGAGCGCAGGCCGCTTTGGAAGATGGAAACGGTATGCGTGCCGCAGACTTCCATGAAGCGCAGGCTGCGGCCGTCGAGCGCCGCCTGCAGACGATCCAGCAGGCTGCGGCAAAGCTGCGGGTCCCGCAGGGCGGCGGTCAGGCGGGAGGACGGATTGTCGAAAGCTGGGTTCGGGGATGTGGGCTGTTCCGCCATGATGCTGGTTCCTCAGGAAAAAACTGGGTTGGTGATCCTTCAGCAAAGGATGGGGCCTTGCGGTCGTCCTTCTTCCAACCTGCGTGGCGAAGGCTTATCGCAGGGAAGCGCAGAACGTCGAACACGGTATGTTCCCCCTGAAAAAGCGCGCTGGGGGAGGGGCTTGGGGGGAGAGGCCCCCCCTCCCGCGCGACGCGAGGGAGTTCCCCTTCCCCCCAAAAAAGAACAGGCCACCTGTCTGGTCGCCACGCTCTACGGCATGAGGGGGGCCAGTTGCAGCCCGGTCTCCACCGGCAGGCCGCACATGAGATTGGCATTGGCGATGGCCTGCCCGGACGCGCCTCGGCAGAGGTTGTCGATGGCGGAGACGATGATGAGACGTGACGTGCGCGGATCGACCACAAGGCCGATATCGCAGAACATGGTGCCGCGGACATTGCGGGTCTCCGGCAGACATCCCTTGGGCAGGATGCGTACCCAGCGGCTGCCGGCCCAGGTGCGGACGTAGGCGGCGTGTACATCATCCAGTGTGGTGCCCGGCTGTTTGAGTTTGGTATAGATGGTGGACAGGATGCCGCGATTCATGGGGACGAGGTGCGGATTGAAGGAAAGCGTTACCGGCTTGCCCGCCAGCAGGGAGACTTCTTGTTCGATCTCCGGCGTATGACGATGCTTGCCGAGGCCGTAGGCCCGGAAGGTGTCCGCCACTTCGCAGAACAGGGACGGCACGACGCCTTTCCGTCCGGCGCCGGTCGTGCCTGACTTGGCGTCGATAACGATGTCCTCGGCCTCGATGAAGTCATTCTTGAAGGCGGCGTACAGGCCCAGGATGGCCGAAGTGGGGTAACAGCCGGGATTGGCGATCAGATAGGTCTTGGCGGCCTCGGCGGCGTACAGTTCCGGCAGGCCGTAGACGGCCTGAGGGAGGAATTCCCTGCGCGTATGCGGCACATACCACTGTTCGTACACGTCCACATCCCGCAGGCGGAAGTCGGCGGACAGATCCACGACCTTTGTCCCTTCGTTGACGAGGTCGGCGGCCATTTCCATGGCCTTGCCGTGCGGGACGGCCAGAAAGACCACATTGCACTCACGCGCCATACGGCGCGGCTCATATTCCGTGATCACCACTTCCGACCCGGAGAGGCGTTCCAGGAAGGGATAGAATTCACCGAGGCGGCGTCCGGCCTCGGCCCGGGAACAGGCCATGTTCAGACGCATACAAGGATGGTTTGCCAGCAGGCGGGCAAGTTCCATTCCGGTATAGCCGGTAATGCCCACAAGACCGGCGCGAATCATGTCAGGCATGGGGGTCGCTCCTTTGGTATGAGGGTTACGTTGGCAGGGACGCGTCGTGGCGTCTCGGCAATATGGCGGAGCCATGCCGACGGTCTTTCGGAGCATTTCCAGTTTGAAACGCTTTGCGTTTCAAACCATATGGTCAGGCATTTCGCGGAAAAAAACGCTGTTTTTCCGCTTGGTTTGGGCCGGGAGGCGCTGTGCCGCCGCCTCGCGTTTCACCTTTCTCAAAGGTGAAACGCTCTCGTGGCCCCGCTGGGCACATCGTTCCAGACAGATCGTCCGCATGGCTTTCGATCGGCCTCAGGCCGTTGGCTGTCCCGGATCGCCCGGTGAGTCGCATTTCAGGACATATTTCATGCGTAGTTCGTAGAGCAGGCTCTCCAGCAGCTTGCGCTCCTGTTCATCCAGACCTTGCGTGGTCTTGCGGTGCAACATTTCCAGCATATCGATGCTATGGCGGGCAAGACGGGGATGAGTGGCCTGAACGCCGGTCTCGGGATTGGGCACCTCGCCAAGTTGCACCAGCGCCGCGGAAGCCAGCGACATGATGAAGGTGGAAAAGGTGACTTCCGGCAGAGTGTCCCGGGCAGGGCCGTCGTTGTTCTGACTCATGCTGAATATTCCTTTGTGCCGGGCGGACGAGTGATCCTGCCCGGCGATGCGTGACAAAAGGACGCGCGTTGCGTGTGCGGCGCGGCTGCCGTTAACCGTGATGCCGTATGACCGGCGTGCCGGGAGGAAGGGCAAGGGCGGTCTCGTAGGCGGCAAGGCCCTGCTCCAGATAGTCCCGTGCGCCGCTGTAGCCGCCTACGGCAAAGATGCAGCGATCCAGCGCGAAAAGACCGGCCGTCACATCGGCCCAGTCCACCCAGCCCATATGACCGATGCGCACGATGCGTCCCTTGAGTTGATCCTGCCCGCCGGCCATGACGATGCCGTATCTTTCCTGCGCCAGACGCAGCACTTCCACGCCGTCGATGCCCGCAGGCAGGCAGACGCTGGTGATGCCCCACGCAAAATGAGACGGAGCAAAGAGTTCCAGCCCCATGACGGTAAGCGCGGTGCGGGTAAGCATGGTCAGGGCCCATTGCTTGCGGTAAAGCGCATCCAGTCCGTCCTTGAGGAGGATGTCCAGACTGATGTCCAGTCCTACGAGCAGATTGACCGGTGAGGTGAACAGCGTCTGCCCCTTGAGCACGTTGTCGCGTTCCTTGGGCAGATTGAAATAGAAGCAGCCGGACGGGATGCTCTCGGCCTTTTGCCACGCCCGCGCGGAAAGGGCCAGCAAAGCCAGACCGGGCGGCAGCATGAGCCCTTTTTGCGAGCCGGTCAGCAGGCAGTCGATGCCCCACGCATCCATGGGACAGGGGGAGAGGCCCACGGCGGAGATGCCGTCCGCCACCAGCAGGACGTCGCGCGTGCGGGTGATGGCCGCCACTTCGCGCACGGGATGCAGCACGCCCGTGGAGGTCTCGGAAAGCTGAATGAGCACGCCGCGGATGCCGGGATCGGCCTCCAGCGCCTTTTCCACGGCGGCAGGCTTCACGGCACGGCCCCACGGCACATCGAGCTGTACGCATTCCAGTCCGCGGGCGGCGGCGATATGCTGCCAGCGCTCACCGAATTTGCCGCCGTTGACGACAAGGACCCTGTCGCCGGGCGCAAAAAGACTGTGCACAGCGGCCGTCATGGCGCCCGTACCGGAACAGGAGAGGGGGAGCACGGGCTGTTCCGTACCGAAGAGGGTTTGCAGCTTGCCCTGTGCCCGCAGCATGATGTCCTTGAAGGCGGCCTTACGGTGGTGGATCATGTCCTGGGCCAGCGCAAGGCGGACCTGTTCCGGCAGAGGCGTGGGGCCGGGGGTGAGGAGACGGGGTTTGTTCAGCATGGCGTTTCCTTCAGGGCCCGGCGTGCACCGGGCGTTAGTGGGCGGAGCGCGGCCGCGTCAGTCGGCACGCTGGGCAATGAAGCATTTGAGATAAGCCGTTTCCGGCATGGCCGCATGGACGGGGTGATCCGGTCCCTGACCGCCGGCAAAGAGAAGGCGCAGGGCGGCCTTCTGGCGCGCGGCGGCCTGGCTCAGGCAGTGGCGCAGCTCATCGGCCGGCAGATGATGCGAGCAGGAGCAGCTGGCGATGATCCCGCCCGGCGACAGCAGTTGCAGGGCCAGCGCATTGATCTTGCGGTAGGCGGCCAGTCCCTGCGCCGCATCCTTGCGTCGTTTGATGAAGGCGGGCGGGTCAAGGCAGATGAGGGAAAAGCGCTTGCCGCTGTCGTACAGATCGCGCAGGAGATCAAAGGCGTCGCCGCACAGGGTATGGATGGCGTCGCTGTCGGCCAGATGAGGCGCATTGCGGGCGGCGTTGATGCCTGCCAGCTCCACAGCCTGCGGCGAGGCGTCAAGAAAGGTGACGGATCGGGCTCCCCGTGCGGCTGCCGTTGCCCCGAAGCCGCCGGCGTAGCAGAAGATGTCCAGAACGTCCGCCCCTTCAGCATAGCGCGCGGCTTCCTGCCTGTTGCCCCGTTGGTCATAGAACCAGCCGGTCTTTTGTCCGTCCAGCAGGGGAGCGGTGAACGTGCAGCCGTTTTCGGGCAGTTCCAGCCGCTGGGGGACCGGCCCGTCCAGGACGTTGTCGCGGGAAAGGCCTTCCAGCGAACGCGAAGCCAGATCGTTGTCCCAGAGCAGGGAAGCCGGATGCAGCAGCTCGTCTAGGCAATCCGCAAGGAGATGGCGACGAGTCTCCATGCCGGCCGTGCCCAGTTGCAGGGTCAGGTGACCGTCGAAGCGGTCGACGATCAGGCCGGGCAACAAATCGCCTTCCCCGTGGCAGAGACGGTAAAACGGCTGGTCAAAGAGACGGGTACGCAGCGCCAGCGCCGTCTGCAGGCGTTGCCGCAGGAGGTCGGCATCCAGTTCCGTATCCGGGGCACGGCTGTAGAGCCGGGCGCAGATGAGCGAATGCGGATTGACGAAGGCGCTGCCGATGACGCCGCCGCGAGAATCCCGGACCGTGACGGCTTCGCCGGGCGTGAATGCGGAAAGGGGACTTTTCTTGCTGTCCACTTCATTGCCGAATACCCAGAGGTGTCCGGCACGCAGACGGCGATCCTCACCTTTGTTGAGCCAGAGGGTCTGCATCGGTTAGTTCCCTGCCTTTTCCAGCTGGGCTTTGACAAGGTCGGCCAGCGAGCTCTTGCCCGGTGTGGATTCTATGCGCAGGCGCGTCACGGCCTGCAGGAGCCACAGGGGATTATTGGTCTGGACGGGGATCCATTCATCGCCGGTGATGCCTATCTTCAGCTCGCCGGGATTGGCAACGAACTTCCTGAGCGGGGGCAGGAGCGTCTCGCCGTTGGGCAGATTGGCGGCGACCATCTGGGTCAGAGCGTCCATGCCCATTTGGGCGGCGGCCGGGTCCTTGTTGATATTGCAGGCGAGGATGGGCATGAGGCCCTTGTCCGTCAGACGGATATCCAGATGGCGCAGGGCCGTCCAGGGACCCAGGACGCTCTTGCCCTGCATTTCGTAGCTGTAGTCCAGGTCACAGAGGGAGTCCGCCACGATATTTCCTTTCATATGGGACGCTTTGCCCGAGAAGGTTTGCGTAGCGGAGGCGTTGAAGCGAAATTCCTTTAGACCGGGAAGAGCCACAGGACGGGGACTGCTTTTGAGGAATACGGATTTCGGGACAAGAAGATTGGTCATCGTGCCGGTAATGGTCTGCGTGTCCTGCTCCTGCGTCCAGCTGTTGTCCAGCAGCTCCAGCGCGATGGTCATGTCGTTGTTTTGAATGGAAAGGTTCTTGAACAGCGCGCGGGAGAAGAGGGGCTTATCCGGGCCCTTGCTGGCCAGAAGGTGCCCAAGGAGTTGGGGATCCTTGGCGGCACGCCGGAGTTCCGCCGCCTGCGCGCTGTCGGGAAGAGTCAGATCCCGCACCTCGCATTCATCAAGGCGTATGCTGGCGGTGTCGTGAGCGTTCTTCCCTTCCAGCAGCATCTTCTGGAAAGAGAGCCGTTTCAGACGGCGGGCCTCTTCGGCGCGGGCGATCTCAAATCCGCTCAGAGTGTACATCTCGCCGGGACGCCGCATATCCATATCGGTCACGGCCAGCGAGGCAAAGGGGATATCTTCGATGAAGGCATCCCAAGTCCGCGCGGCATCGTTCAGGGAACCAAGCTTCGCCAGCGTGCGCGTCATCAGGCTCGTGATCGTCAGCGAACCGAGCTGCACGGCTGGCTTGTTATCTTCTTGGATCGCACATTTTTCCAATCTGATGCTGTGTATGCGGCCCTGAGTGTCCCACTTTTCCAGCACGCCTTTGTCCAGTCGCAGCCTGAGGGACGGCTCTTGCCGCAGGGTCCAGGACATTTCTGGTTCGTCCAGCAGGAGGGAAGCGACAGCGAGGTGAGACAGCGCCTCCCACGGATCTTTTGATCCCTTGCGGATCTTTTTGAACTGCTCTCCTGAAATGGCCAGACCGGCCCCTTCCAGCCGGGCGATGGTCAGGCGGGCCTGCTCTCCATTCGGGGAAGCCTGCTCACAGGAGAAGCCCGTCCCCTGCCAGTCATCCAGCAGGGTCAGATAGCTCTGGGGCGAAAGGAGGAAATCCAGTACCGGCAAAGCGTGCAGAGCGGCGCGGAGACTGACGGTGGCCTGGACTTCCTGCGCTGTGAGGGTGATGCTTTTTTCCGGAAAAGGATACCGCACATCATGCAGGACAAGGCGACGGGAGAAAGAGTCGTATTCCCATGAGGCGAGGCTTGCATCCTTTTCGTCCTGGATCTTTTGTATGCCTGCCGCGAGCAGTGTACGGATCGCCGTGTCCACGGCGTAGCACAGACCGCCCACGGCGATGAGCAGGACAAGAAGGAAGGTGAGGGCTCGTTTCATGACATTCTCCTGATATAGGGCTGTAACGGCCGTTGCGGGCCGTCTTTTCTTATTTCTGTTTTTTCTTCACGCTGTCAATCTGTGCGCGCAGCGTCTTGGGACCGGGTTCCACCGTGATGATGAAAGGAGGGGCCTCCGCTGTCGGCAAAGCGGCAAAGGGATCCCAGACCGTACCGTCGGACATGCCGATATCCAGCGTCCCCGGCTGCTTCCAGAGGCGCAGCAGCGCCTCACGCAATGGCTGCGGCAGGGGAGCGGGAAGATGTTCTTCCAGCAGAGGCAGGGGGGCGCGCAGGGCCGCCGGTTGATTGAGGGCCACGAGGGCCAGCAGGCCCTTGTCGGCGTAGTGGAGGTCGAGCTGGCGCACGCCGGCGTTGCCCGCAAGGATGGTGGCCGAGAAGCTGCCGTCCGCCAGACTGCTTTGCCAGCTGAGACGCTCTTCTGTCCCCTCGGCCGTCACATGGCTTTGGGCGTTCATATCCCAATGCCAGACGGCTCCCGCGGGCAACTCGAGCCGCAGGGCGCTGGCCAGCGCATCGGCATGGATCTGGCCGCCTTCAAGGCGGCGTTGCGAGTTTTTGCCGTCCAGATCCGCATCCTTTTCCCAGGAAAGACGCCGTATGGCAAACAGCGGAGCATCCGCCAGACGACAGCGTACATCTTCAAGGCTCCAGCCGTTATCCCCCCGGTGCGCGTTGGACATATCCCGGGAAGCGATCGAGGCCGGCACAAGGCAGCTCGTCAGGCTGGACAGCATGTCCGGGGCGTCCAGCATGTCGGCAAGCGGCAGGGCGGCGTGGTGCAGCGTGCGGCATTCCACGGTATATGGCGAACTGACCAGCCTGATGTCTTCGCCTTCCAGACGAATGAGCTTGCCGTCGGCAAGGGCTTCGGCCGTCAGTTCCCGTATGCCCAGACGCAGGGGGGCCAGCAGGGACGGCGCGTCATAATCGCAGAAGTCCGCCGTATAGCCGGAAAAGCTCAGCCCTTTGCGGAAGGTCTCCAGCGTGGCGGTCCCCCGATCCAGCGCCCAGAGCAGGGAGGAAGAGATCTCCAGATGGTTCATGCGCTGGCGCTGGGCGCTCCAGGCTCCGTTAGCGGTCTGCAGGCGTGCCCCCCGCAGGATGACGTCATCCAGCACGAGCGGGCCGCGCTCTTCGCCGCCAAAGGCGCTTTGCCCCCGCTCCAGCGTCTGCAGGGTGGCATGGAGATGCTCGGTATCCAGGCTGAAGGAAAGTTCGTTGACCTGCAGCCGCAGACCGTCGCCGGGCTGCCGTATATCCAGATCCCGCAGGCTGATGCGTCCAGACAGCAGGGACGCCTCTACGCTTCCCGTGACCGTGGCCGGCTGGCCCTGACGGGAAAAGATGTGCGGCAGGCCAGCCAGCAGAGCCTGCTCCATGCGTTGTTCCGCCTGATGCAGAAAACCGTAGGCCATCAGACAAAGCAGCGCCGTCAGGATGAACAGGGCAAGAAAGAATTTTTTCATGGCAGGAAGGAAAGGGGCGGCTCGTGCCGCCCCTCCGTCAGTCAGTCTATGCGGTGATGGCAGCCGAGACTGTGCGGATTGCGCATGGCGGCCTGCGTGATGACATAGGCCGTCTGCGATCCGTGGAACAGGTCGACCAGCCGGCGGGAGATGCGTGTGGTCGTGTAGAAGTCATGGATATGTCGCACGAGGTCGCGCATATCTTCAAAAGCACGGCGCAGTCGTGGCTCGGAGCGGGAAATGCCCACATAGTTCCACATGGTGCTGCGGATGTTGAACCAGTCCTGTGCCACCAGAGCGGGGTCATCGCGTTGTTCATCGCCCTCATGTTGCCAGTCGGGGATGGCGTCGGCAAGTCCCTTGGGGATGACGCCGTGTTTGCGGCCGACCTGCTTGGCCAGATCCCGTCCGCAGGCCACGCCCCAGACGACCCCCTCGAGCAGGGATGTGCTGGCCAGGCGATTGGCGCCGTGCAGGCCCGTGCAGGCGCATTCCCCGATGGCGTAGAGGTTGGGCATGGAGGTGCGTCCGCTGGCGTCGGCCAGGACGCCGCCGCAAAAATAGTGCGCCGCCGGGACCACGGGGATGGGTTCCTTGCGGATGTCGATGCCCACTTCCAGGCACTGATTGAACACCGTGGGGAAGCGGGTGGGCAGATCCTGCTTCACGCCGCTCACGTCGAGGAAGAGGCAGGGGGATCCGCTGTGCAGCATCTCTTCCATCATGGCCTGCGCCACGATGTCGCGCGGGGCAAGGTCGCCGCGTTTGTCGTGCCGCAGCATGAAGGGTTGTCCGTTTTCATCCAGCAGTCGCGCCCCTTCGCCGCGCATGGCTTCGGTGATGAGGGGGCGGCGGTTGCTGCGTTCTTCATAGAGCGCCGTTGGATGGAACTGCATGAATTCCAGATTGGCCAGCGCCACACCGGCGCGTGCGGCCATGGAAATGCCCGCTCCCACGCACCCCGGGGCATTGGTGGAGTGCAGGAATACCTGTCCCACGCCCCCGGTGGCCAGCACTGTCCAGTCGGCAAGGATGGTTTCCGGCTCGCCGCTCTCCTCGTTGAGGACGTAAGCGCCGAGGCAGCGGTTGGTGATGCTGTAGCGGTACTGGGTGATGCGGTCGTGGTGACGGCTGGTCAGCAGGTCGATGGCGGCGCGCCGGAAAAGGCGCGTGATGCGGGGATGTGCCGCCACCTGTGCCGTCAGGCCGTCCATGATGGCTTTGCCGGAATAATCGGCCCGGTGCAGGATGCGCGGCGCGCCGTGGCCGCCCTCGCGCGTGAGGTTGAAGCTGCCGTCCGGGTTGCGGTCAAACTGGACCCGGGCGCGTTCAAGGAGCATCTCGTCCACGCAGACGGGGCCCTGACGGCAGAGCTGGCGTACAGCCGCGCGGGAATTGTAGCGGTGGCCCGCCACCATGATGTCATGTTCCAGAGCGCGCGCTTCGGCGTCCGTATCATCGGTGGCGGCGCGGTAGATGATGCCGCCCTGCGCCAGCTCGGAATTCCCCTGACCGAGGTTGTCCCCGGCGCTGATCAGCAGAACCTCATGACCGGCGTCTGCCAGCGTGAGCGCGGCCGTGCAGCCGGCCACGCCGGACCCGATGATCAGAACCGGTACATGGCAACGAGAATGACTCATGATCTTGCCTCAATGCCCACAGGCGGTTACAGGCTTGGGCCGGGACAGCGCGATACCGTCTGCCCCGGCGGCAGGGAAGGGCGCGATGCCCCGGAAGATGACGCCTTGTCCACGGCGCCGTCAGGAGGCGGCGCAGATGTCCAGCATACGGGTCAGGGTCTGGCGGGCCGGAGGGCAGAGGGCCGGGTCCACCACAAGCGCTTCGGCCGTACCGGCCTCGATGGCCTGCAGCGTGGTGAGGAGGTTTTCTTCGGTCACCTTGCCCATGTCGGGACAAATGGCCGGCCCCAGCGGCAGGACGGTGCAGCTGCCCGCATGGCGTTCGCCCAGTCGATCCACAAGATTGGTCTCCGTGCCGACGATGAGCGTGCTGCCGGGCTTTTCCGCGGCAAGGCGGGCGGCTTCGTTGATGAGGAAGGAGGTGGAGCCCGCGCCGTCGCACAGGTCGATGACCTCCGGGCGACATTCGGGATGGGCCATGACCAGGCAGCCGGGATGGGCCGCGCGGGCGGCGGCGATCTGCTCCACGGTCAGATGATCATGGATGGGGCAACAGCCCGGCCAGAGCAGCAGCGGAGCCTTCCAGAGGCAATGGGCGGGATCCCGTTCCGCCGGGGAAAGACCGTCGGCCCCCAGTTCCAGCAGATGCCAGTCGTCCGGGCCGAGGCCGAGCTGTTTGCCGACATTGCGGCCCAGGTGGCGGTCCGGCAGGAAGAGGACGCCCTGCCCCTGATCCAGCGCCCAGCGCATGACGGTGCGCGCATTGGCGGAAGTGCAGACGGTGCCGCCGAACTCGCCCACCACGGCCTTGAGGGCCAGCGTGGTATTGACGTAGGCCACGGGGATGACCCTGCGGCCGCCGTCGTGCAGCTGGCGCAGGACGGCACGAGCGCTGTCGGCCGGCGACATGAGGGACATGGCGCAGTCGGCATCAGGGGCGGGCAGATGGACCTTCTGATCCTGCTTGGCCAGAAGGGCCGCGGATTCGCCCATGAAGTAGACGCCGCAGAAGACGATGTGGTCGGCTGTGATGTCCGGTACGCGGCGGGCCAGTTCCAGCGAGTCGCCGGTGATGTCGCAATGGCGCACCACGGCGTCATTCTGGTAGTGGTGGCCCATGATGCAGACTCGGGAGCCGAGCCGGGACTTGAGGGCGGTGATGGCGGCAGCAGTGTCGTGCATGGGAGACTTCCTTAGGGGAGGGCAGGCCCGGCGGCCCGGCCCTGTTGCAGGGTCATGCTGAAATCCGCCGCGACGGCGGAATGGGTCAGGCGTCCTACGGAAATGAAGTCCGGGGCGCGACGAGAACAGCGGGCCAGTTCTCCGATATTTTCCAGCGTCACGCCGCCGCTGACTTCGGTCTCGATGTGAGCGGGCACCAGCGCCAGCGCCTCGCCCAGCAGCGGGGGACGCATATTGTCCATCATGATGCGGTCCGCGCGGGCGGCCACGGCTTCCCGCACATGGTCCAGTGTGCGGCATTCCACCTCGATAGGCGGGCAGGGCGCATATGTGGCGCGCAGTTTTTGTACCGCGCGTTCTATGGAACCGGCGGCGTCGATGTGATTGTCCTTGAGCATGAGCATTTCCGTCAGATCCCTGCGGTGATTGCAGCCGCCGCCCGCCAGAACGGCGTACTTTTCGGGCCAGCGCAGGCAGGGCGTGGTCTTGCGGGTATCCAGCAGGCGGACGCCCGTGCCTTCCAGTTCGCGCACATAGCGCGCCGTCAGGTTGGCGATGCCGGAAAGATGCGTGACATAATTGAGGATGACCCGTTCGGCCTTGAGCAGCACCACGGCCGGGCCTTCCATCACGGCCACTTCCGTCATGGCCGGGACCCGTTGCCCTTCCTCGACCAGCAGCGTGTAGCGGACAGTGTCGGCCCGCATGGCGGCAAAGACTTCCGCCATGATGGACAGGCCCACCACAAGGGTGTCCTCCTTGGCGCGGATGACGGCCCGCATGGGATCAGTGGGAGAAAAGAGACCCTCGGCCGTCAGATCGGGCCCGTCCTCTTCCAGCGCAAGTTCCACGGAACGACGTAAAAAAACTTCTCCACGGCCGGAGAAAAAAGTAGCCCAAGGCGTCAACATTTGCTTGTCCCTGTCATAGGTGCGTGCTAAGTCATGCCCTACGGTCGCGCGATGGGGGACGGCATGTTCCGGCAGTCCGTCATGGCGGCTGTTCCGCCGGTGCGGCAGGCCGTTCATGGTATGTGGCGACCGATGGTGCTTCCTTGATAAAGTTCCTGTCCGTTTGCGTCAAGGCCGAGACAGGAATTGGGACGTTTTTCACAACAGCTGTCGGCAGTAAGGGGGTGTCGGTATGCATGATCATGAAGACTGGCAGGCTGCCGGCAACCGCATGACCTCTCCCCGGACGGAAGGAGCGCCGCAGCAGGGCAGTGGAGCGGGGCGAGAGGCATCAGCCCCTCCGTCCGCGTCGTATGCGTCGTCCTTTTCCGCTGTGCCGCCGCCGCTGGCCACAGAGTCGGATCAGGAGGACACGTCCTCCGATGAGCAGCATCGTTATTCCATGCCGGACTACTGTCTCGACGAAGGGGATGAGATCGACGCCGAGTTCGTCCATCCCGCCGACCTTGCCGACCATCTGGAAAATCTGACGCTGGAAAAGCAGGTCTGTGCGCTGCGCCACATGGCCACCGAGGACGCCGCCGAAGCGCTTGCCGAGCTGGACGGCAGCGTGGCCGTGGACGTGCTGGAGAATCTCGACGCTGACGTGGCCGCTCAGATCATCGCTGAGATGGAGCCGGACGACGCCGCCGACGTGCTGGATGAATTGGACGAAGGACACCGCGACGTCCTGCTCGGCAAGTTGGACAGGGAAGACTCCGAAGAGCTGCGCAACCTGCTCAACTTTGATCCGGATTCCGCCGCCGGGGTCATGAACATCGAGCTCATCCTGCTCGAAGAACATATGACCGTGGATGAGGCCATTGCCCACATCCGCAGCGAGATGGAAGACAAGGAGAGCCCCTACTACGGCTATGTGGTGGATGCCACGGACATGCTGCTCGGCGTGCTTTCCCTCCGGGACATCATGCTGGCCCGGCCGGGAACGGTGGTGGGCGACGCCGTGCGCGGGCAGAGCGTGGTCAGCGTCCCCTACGACATGGACAAGGGCGAAGTGGCCAGCCTGCTGTCGCACTACAACTTTCTGGCCATGCCCGTTGTGGACCACGAGGGACACATCATGGGCGTCGTCACCTACGACGACATCATGGACATCATGCACGAGGAGGCCAGCGCCGACATGCAGGGCATGGTGGGCGCGGACCCCGGGGAAAGCGTCGACACCCCGTGGCTGCAAAGCGTGGTCAGGCGCCTGCCCTGGCTCGTGGTGAACATGGTCAATTCGGCCTTATCCGCTTCCGTGGTCTACATGTTCGAGGGGAGCATCGCCCAGATGGCCGCGCTGGCCGTGCTCATGCCCATGGTGGCCAATCAGGCCGGCAATACCGGCCAGCAGGCCCTGGCCGTCATGATCCGGCAACTGGCGACGGATCGCTTCGAGCAGAAAAAAGCCTGGCTGGCCGTGCTGCGCGAGGCCAAGATCGGCCTGTTCACCGGCGTCATCATGGCCCTGCTGGCCTTTGTGGGGGCCTGGATATTCACCAGCGTGCCGCAAGTGGGCATGGTCATGGCCGGAGCGCTGTTTTGCGACATGATGCTCGGGGCCGTGGCCGGAGGCTCCATCCCCCTTATCTTCCGGGCTATGGGACGCGACCCGGCGCAGGCCTCCAGCATCTTCCTCACCACCATCACCGACGGCGCGGGCTTTTTCCTCTTTCTGGGACTGGCGACGCTCTTCCTTTTTCCTTAGCGTTTTTCCTGCGAAAAAGATGGTCAGGGAAAATGAAAAAAACCATACAAGACGGCATGGGTACTTCACACCTGGACAATATCGGTCATATTTGTGTTTAACTGACGGAAATTATTGAAAAATTATTCACATTATATTTTAAGGAATATTCATGATTTCATAACAAAACGCATGTCGAAAATTCTCTAAATCTGCTCTATGTATTTTTGGGGATTGAACACCGCGAGAATAAATGACGGAGAAATGTGGACACTTTTTGCGGAGTATACTATTTCTTCATTTCTCTTTGTAAGAAATTTTATTGAAGAAGATTTCTGCATGTTCTGTTTATAGCTTTTTCGCTGCAATATGGAAAAAAATATTTTTTTTGATTTTTCAGGAAGAAAGCAAAAATCTTCAAGGTTGCTATCCAAAACTCGAGTAAAAGTATTATTACGCATGATAGTATTCCATTTTCCTGAAAAAACGATACAATCAGTTTCTAAATTGTACTCCATATATATGTTTTCCGTCATACTTTTGAATGCGGCATCACGTAACACATAGTATCTGAGCCTGGCGTGGTTTCTTTTCTCTTTTGTAATGACTTGCATCGTGCAAAGGAACGTGGCTTTTCCGTCGTTGGTTCCCACGTATGCGGCATGAACACCAAGCCAGACCGTGCTGCCATCCATATGTATAACGCGATACTGGATATCAAAACTTTCTTTCTGTTCAGCATGGGTTTTGAATGCTTCAAAAACGGGAACCAGGTCATCGGGGTGGAGAATATTGCGCGGATTTCCGCTTAATTCTTCTTCCATGTACTGTTCGCGCGTGCTGCCCGTTAATGCATAAAAAGCATTATTGGCATTATTGGCATCACGGGTGATCCCCTCACCGAAAGAAATCTCAACTATGGCAACGGGAATCATATCGAGTACTTTTTTTACATCCTCCGAAAATATAATGGGTTTCATAAATTAATCCTCCTTCCATATATTGTCGTGCTGCAATTTTCTCGATTTTTCCCAACCGGAGAGGCTGACAGCATAATACCGCGTGGCGGGTGTTCCATGCACCACTGCACACCAAAGAGTGCTACTTGCCCATGGCGTTCATGAAATCCTTGTTGGACTTGGTGCCCCGCATCTTGTCCAGCAGGAATTCCATACTGTCGATGGGGGACATGGGCGCAAGGATCTTGCGCAGGATCCAGACCCGGTTGAGCACATCTTCCGGCAGGAGCAGATCTTCCTTGCGCGTGCCGGTACGATTGATGTCGATGGCCGGGAAAACGCGCTTTTCGGCAAGATGGCGGTCCAGGAAGATCTCCATATTGCCGGTTCCCTTGAATTCTTCAAAGATCACTTCATCCATGCGGGAACCGGTGTCGATGAGGGCCGTGGCGATGATGGTCAGGCTGCCGCCTTCTTCGATATTGCGGGCCGCGCCGAAAAAGCGCTTGGGACGTTGCAGGGCATTGGCATCCAGACCGCCGGAAAGCACGCGGCCCGAAGAGGGGGTGACGGTATTGAAGGCGCGCCCGAGGCGGGTGATGGAATCCAGCAGGATGACTACGTCCCGCTTGCGCTCCACAAGGCGTTTGGCCTTTTCCAGCACCATTTCGCAGACCTGCACATGGCGCTGCGGGGGCTCGTCGAAGGTGGAACTCACGACCTCGGCCTTCTTGACCGTGCGTTCCATGTCGGTGACTTCCTCTGGGCGTTCGTCGATGAGCAGGACGATAAGGTAGACGTCAGGGTTGTTGGCGTTGATGGCATTGGCCAGCGATTGCAGCAGAACGGTCTTGCCGGTGCGGGGTGGGGCGACGATGAGGCCGCGCTGGCCGCAGCCGATGGGGGCCATGAGGTCTATGACGCGGTTGGAGAGGTTTTTGTCGCCATTTTCCATGACCAGCTGGCGATCGGGATAGATAGGGGTAAGGTTATCGAAAAGAACAAGGTTTTTGGCGTTTTCCGGCGGTTCAAAGCCGATCTCGGTGACTTTCAGCAGGGCGAAGTAGCGTTCCCCTTCCTTGGGGGGACGTATCTGCCCGGACACCACATCCCCCTTGCGCAGGGAAAAGCGCCGTATCTGGGAGGGGGAGACGTAGATATCGTCCGGGCCGGGCATATAGCTGCATAAGGGGGAGCGCAGAAAACCGAAACCATCCGGCAATATCTCCAGCACGCCGTCCCCGAAAATGGCGCCGTTCTGGGAGGCGCAGCTTTGCAACAGCGCAAAGATGAGCTCCTGTTTGCGCATGGAACTGGCATTCTCGATCTCGTATTTTTCCGCCAGTTCCATGAGATCCTGCATACTGCGGGTTTTGAGATCGGTGAGACTCAGGGTGCTGTCGGACAGGAGTTCCGGCTCGGCCTTTTTTTTGCGAACGGGCTTACGAGGTTTCTTTTCCATGAGATTACAGCGAGGAGTAGAGTACGGCACGATGATCGTGTCGTCTGGTGTGATAGAGAGGATCGCAGGGAATGGAACAAAAAAGATGTGTGCCTTGCGATTAGCGCAAGTCAGGAAAAAAGGCAAGCAAAAAAACTAGGATTTCCCACGGGCGAGCGGCAAGAAAGGCGTCTGACAGGCGACGACGATTGTGTCAGCAGGCGGCGGCTTCCGGCACGGGAGGCGGCGCATAGCGCTGGAGAAGATCGTCGCGCAGGGCATGTTCATCCAGCTTGAGCACTTCTCCGATCTCGCCGGTGACAAGGCTCATGGCCTGCTCCTGGAGGCGGCGTTCCCCGAAGGAAAGGTCCTTTTGACGGCTGATGAGCAGCAGCTCACGCAGCACTTCGGCCACCACGCCGAGGTCGGGACTCTTGAGGCGTTCGGAATATTCGCGGAAGCGGCGGTTCCAGTTCTGTCCGGTGTGGACGTTTTTTTCCGTTTCGGACTGGAGGGAGCCCCAGATGCGGCGAGCTTCTTCAGCGGCAATGAGCGGGCGCAGCCCCACGTTGGTCGCATTGGCCACCGGCACCATGAGCGTGATGTTATTGGCGCGGATGCGCACGATGTACAGCTCGCACGCGACGCCGCCTATTTGCTGATTATTGACGCGTTCTATCTCTCCTACCCCTTGCGCGGGATAAACGACAAGCTCACCGGCGGTAAACATAGGCATCCACTTCCGGTTGATATGTGGGAGTACAAAAAAAGGGAAAGGTCGGGAATGGATTTCCCGACTGTTAAAAAATACTAGCAAGATGCGAAAGTGATGTCCAGCAAAAAAATTTTTTTTGCGGGTGCACGGACGGGATATCCTGCCGTCGTCTGAGGGGACGCTCGGGAACGATCGCTCCGCGAGATGCGACGGGAAAAGAAAAAGCCCCGGAAGCGTTCGGCTCCAGGGCTTTTCTCGCGGCAGGAGAAGGAAGTCTATTTTTCCATGCCGGCGGCATACAGGCGGCGGCCGTGCCGCAATTGCAGTTCAGCGACGATGAGCTGTTCATATTCCGGGGCAAGCGGCAGCTCGGCCTTGATCTGCTGGGAAAGGAGCCCCGCGAGCTGCTGCGTCTCTTCCCAGATCTCCAGCAGCTCGTCATCTTCCAGCGTTTTCACCTTGTCGGCAAACGGGGCATCATCTTTGAAGGGATGACAGGAACCCATGCGTATGTCCTAGTGTTGTGTGGTCAGAAATGCCCGTACCGACGGCAGGGCAAAGAGGGCCTCAGCCATGTACTCACAGCCTTCAGGCGCGGCATGGATACCGTCACGGAGGCTTTCCATGTAAGTGGACGAATTTTTGAGCGTGTCGAAGACATCCGCCCAGCCGAAACCATGCTCGGCGCAGAGGGCGGCATAGGCCTGGTTGAGGCCGGCGATACGGGCCGTCACGTCGGGATTGGCGATGGGGGGCACGCTGATGAGCAATACCGGAGCAAGAGCGGCCGCTTCGGTCAGCATGGCCTGCATGGCGGCGCAGACTTCGGCCACGGGTCTGCCGTCGGCGGGCACCATGTCCACCACACCTGCGCAGAAGGCGATGTGCGGGGAGATGCCGGGAAGCTGGCGTGCTTCCCATTCCTGTTTCCAGCGGGCTTTCACGTCCATGACCGTATGACGGCGGACCCCCAGATTATAGAAGGTCGCCGGGGGCAGGTCATAGAGGCCCGCCGCGCTGCCCTTGCGGGCAAGACGGCCGACCCAGCCGCCCTGCATGGCGTCGTCATTGACGCCGAGCGTCAGGGAGTCGCCGTAAAAGAACCATGTTTCCGTCACATTGCGGGACATCCGTTATCCTCCTGTAGTGCCGTTCCCTGTGGCGCTTTTGGCCCGGAAAGGCGGAGCAAAAGCGCGGCGGTCAGGTCGGGCGGTTTTGCCTACCGGCGTTCGGCGGCAAAGTGCTGTTCCGTCTTGCACAGATGCATGGCGGGACGCAGGGTGTCGGCTTCGGCCAGCGGGGCCAGGACAGCCAGGCAGAAGACTGCCGGAGAGAGATACATGGTAGACCAATCCAGCGTGAATGTCACGGCATCGCCCTCTTGCGTCCATTGGCCGAGCAGGGGGCGGATGTCCGACGTACGCGGGCCTTTCTTGGTTTCGCGCGTCAGCGGATGTTCGGCCTCGGCGGCAAAGCGGGCAAAGGCTCCGGCAAGCGTCGTGCCGTCCACGCCGTCCACATGCAGCTGAAAGGTCTCGCGCACGGACTGTTCCGTACGGCGGCTGCCGTCCACACTTTCCACATGCAGGATGTCCATGCCGGGCGGCAGGACTTCCCGCAGGCGGCGGGCGACTTCCGTCGCGGCGAGCGGTTCGCGCAGGGTGATGGCAAACCATTCCGCTCGGCTTTCCACCCCTACGGGCAGGGCGCGGCCGAAACTCATGAGCGGCAGGGGATGGAAGCCCTGCGAGAAGCTCATGGGCAGGCGGGCGCGGCGCAGGGCCCGCTCCAGCAGGGATTGCAACTCCAGCTGGCTCAGATAGGCGCAACCGTCGGTCTTGCTGTGCCAGACGCGGAACTGTGCGGCCTTGACGGTGAGTTCCGGCGCGATCTGCGGCGGCTTCTTTTCCAGTTCACGGCAGATGATGCGGCCTTCGGCATCCCTGTGCGGTTCGTGGGCGCTCTGGTCCCGCTGGCTGAAGATAAGGCGGTTGCGGTGCAGGGGGCCGTCGTCCGTGGCTTTCCCGGCATGGGGCAGGCGTGAGGGCCGGGCCGGGGTATCACAGGCCCCGCAGGCGCGGCAGGCTCCATAGCGGCAGTCGTCGGTCACTTTTTCGGCCTGGGCCCGCTCCCATTCGCGGCGCAGGAATTCGGGGGAAATGCCAGCTTCCAGATGATCCCAGGGCAGGGGGGCGTCCAGGGGGCGGGCGGCGATGTAGTCGGCGGGAGCAAGGCTGTTTTCCGCCAGCGCTTCATACCACGGCTCGAGGGAAAATTCTTCCACCCAGCTGGTGAAGATGGCGCCCTTGCGATAGGCGGCCTCCACTACCGGGGCCAGTTCGCGCCCGGCGCGGGAAAGGATGCCTTCCAGGTGGCTCATGGCCGGTTCATGCCAGCGCAGCTTGAGGAATTTCTGGCCCTTGAAGGCTTCGCGCACCAGACGGACGCGGCGCTCGATCTCCTCCATGCCGATCTGTTCCACCCACTGGAAGGGCGTGAAAGGCTTGGGCACGAAGGGGGAAAGGGCTGCCGTCACCTGGATGCGCGGATTGCCGCGCCCGGCGGCGTCGCGTACCTTGCGGCAGAGGTCGGCGATGGCCAGCAGGTCGTCGTCGTTTTCCGTGGGCAGACCGATCATGAAATAGAGCTTGACCTGACGCCAGCCGTATTCCAGCAGTTTCTGCACATGGAGGAGGAGCTGCTCCTCGCTGACGCCCTTGTTGATGACGTCGCGCAGGCGCTGGCTGCCCGCTTCCGGCGCAAGGGTACAGCCCGTGCGGCGGATATCGGCCATGCGGCGCATGATGTCGTCATCGATGGAGCCCACGCGCAACGACGGCAGGGAAAGGCTGACCTGTTCGTGGACGCAGCGGTCAAGTACCCGGTTGGACAGGGTCTTGAGAGCGGAGAAGTCTCCGGTGGACAGAGAAAGGAAGGAGATCTCGTCAAAGCCGGTCTTGTTCAGACAATCGTCCAGCAGGCGGGCGATATCGTCCAGCGAGCGTTCCCGCACCGGTCGGTAGACCATGCCCGCATGGCAGAAACGGCAGCCGCGCGTGCATCCACGGGCGATCTCCAGCGAAAGGCGGTTATGTACCGCTCCCACGGGCACGACTTGCTCCACAGGGTAGGCCGCGCTGTTGAGGTCCGCCACGATACGCCGGGCAGGGCGGGCATGGTCGGCAAAGCGGGGCAGCAGACTGCCGTCGGCCTGCGGCGTGAAGAAGGACGGCACATAGATGCCGGGGATGTGGCGGACTTCCTCCAGATAACGGGCGCGGCCCCAGCCTTGAGCCTTGGCCTTTTCCAGCAGGTCGAGCACGTCCACGAGCGTCTCCTCGCCGTCGCCCAGGACGCAGAAGTCCAGAAAGGGCACCAGCGGTTCCGCGCTGAGCAGCGCGCCGCCGCCCGCAAAGATCAGCGGACAGGCGGACAAGTCATCGGGCCTGTCGGCATGGCGCAGCGGGATGCCGCCCAGATCCAGCATGTACAGCACATTGGTGTAGCAGAGTTCATTGGTGACGGAGAAGGAGACGCAGTCCGCCTTGCCGATGGGCAGCCCGGACTCCAGCGTACAGAGCGGGGCGGCGTGACGGCGCAGAATCTCGCCGCTTTCCCGGTCCGGCGCCATGACGCGCTCGGCCCACCAGTTTTCACGGGCATTGACGATGCCGTAAAGGATCTTTTGTCCCAGATAGGACATGCCGACGTCGTAAGTGTCAGGAAAGGCCAGCGCTACCCGCAGGCTGACCGTTTCGGGAGATTTGCGGCAAGCGCCTTCTTCGATGCCGACATAGCGGCTGGGACGGGGCAGGAGCGGAAGCAGTCGTTGCATGGGAATCCCGGGCTGAAAGGGGCATGAAAAAAGGGCGGTCACCACCGCCCCGAGTATCGGAAGAGGATCTTTCCCCCTGTTCGCGCCTTTCCGGCGGAGTGGCGCGGAAACGGCGCAGGCAGGGACTACGGCGTCACCAGTCCGCCGGACGTGGGAGCGGGCCCGCCGCCGAACTTGAGCTTGCCGAGACCGCCGGCGACAGTGAGATTGGTGCTGGCTTCAATGTACTTGTCCTGCATCTCCTTGGGGGTATCGGCATAGCGGTACAGGAAATGCTTGCCCTCGATGGTGCCCTCGAAATTGGGTTCAAAAGGATAGCCATAGGGCAGGATCATCATTTGCATACCCTGCTGCGTCGGGATGCTCTGGATGATGGCGGTCTCATTGAGACAGTCTTTTTCGGCATCATATTTGCCGATGACCAGTTCGCCGGTGACAAGCTTCATCAGTCGGATATCGTAGGCCATGAGTTTCTCCTCGAAAACGGCGGAAGCGCCCGCCAGGATAGAGCCGGAGGGCGTCCTGTGGACAGGACGGAGCCGAACGCTGCGGACAGTGCCTGGTATGGCGCGGACATGCCTCAACGCCCGGACGCACGAGCGGATACGGCAACGAAAGACGGATCTTCCGCTGTCGGACTGTCAAGCAAATAGGCATTGCGGGGGCATGTGTCAAGGCTTTTCTGTTGCCAGAGGCAAGGGCTTGGGCTACCGTCTGCCCATGAAAAAGACCGCGTTGCATATGCTTGATGAGGATGTGGCCAGACGACTGGAAATGGCGCTGGACTATCGCTTTACGGATCGCGCCCTGCTGGCGCTGGCCCTGACGCACAGTTCCTGGGCCAACGAGGGCGGGGCGCAGCACCGGCATAATGAACGTCTGGAATTCCTGGGCGACGCCGTGCTTGAGCTGGCTGTTTCCAAGGAACTCTTTGAGCGCTTCACACAGCTGCGCGAGGGGGAATTGACGCGTTTGCGTTCGCAGCTTGTGAGCACCCCGAGCCTGGCCCGGCTGGCGAGGAGTCTGGATCTGGGGAGTGCACTTTTCATGGGGCGTGGAGAAGAACGGCAGGGGGGGAGAGATCGTGATGCCGTACTGAGTGACGCCTTTGAGGCTGTGCTGGCGGCCATTTATGAAGATGGCGGCTTTGCTGCGGCCCATGCGTGCGTCTGCAGATTGTTTTCTCCACTTTGGCCGAAGCAGGAAGAAGCTTCCCCTCGACGCAAGGATTTCAAGACACTCCTTCAGGAAATCATGCAGCAGCGTTACAGAGATCGTCCTCTCTATCGTCTGACGGCAAGCCACGGTCCGGAACACGCCAAAGTATTCGAGGTCGTGGTGTGCCTGCCGAACGGCAGGGAGTATGCGGCCTGCGGCACGAGCTGCAAAAAGGCCGAACAGGAGGCCGCGCGTCTGGCGTTGGCGGCAGAGGAGCCTCTGCCTCAGGCGACGGCCCGGTAAACATCTTGCCATGTCGCTGTCCATGCCCGGCATGGAACCTTTGCGACCTTCGGTCCGCGGCACACCGTTTTTCTGTTCCGGTCCGGGGGGACAACCCCCCCGGACCTCCCGTCTTTGGTCTGCCACAGCCTATGTGAAGATGGCTTAGCCGCCGATAAGCTGCAGAGCCATCTGAGGCAGCGAGTTAGCCTGGCCGAGCATGGCCACGGCGCTCTGAGTAAGGATCTGCTGGCGCGTGAATTCGGTCATTTCCGTGGCGACGTCCACGTCGCGGATGCGCGATTCGGCGGCCTGCAGGTTTTCAGCCTGGATGTTCAGGTTGGAAATGGTGTTTTCAAGGCGATTCTGCATGGCGCCCAGGTGCGCGCGAATCTTGTCCTTGGAGATGATGGCCTGGTTCAGGGCTTCGAGGGCCTGCTGGGCCTGAGCCTGCGTGGAAACGGTGTTACCGGCGCGGGGCCGCTTGACGCCATTATCGATGTAGAAGGCCGAGTTACCGATACCCAGAGCGGAAGCGGTGGAGTCACCGATAACGATGTAGTAGTAGTCTTCCGCCGAGTCGTTGGCCGTACCGAAGTGGACCTTCAGAGCACCGATACTGGTCAGGCCGTCAGGGGTGGTCAGACCGGTACCATCGTGGATCTTGCCGTCGCCACGATCCAGAGCGGACAGGGTGCCGTCCAGCAGCTTGATGCCGTTGAAGTCCGTGGAGTTGGCGATACGGGTGATTTCCGAAGCCATCTGCTGATATTCGGATTCGATCATGAGGCGCTGGGTGGAGTCATAGGTACCGGTAGCGGCCTGTTCCGCCAGTTCCTTCATGCGGATGATCTTTTCGTCGATGATGCCCAGGGAGCCGTCGGCAACCTGAATCAGAGAGATAGCGTCGTTGGCATTGCGGGAGCCCTGTTGCAGGGTTGCAATATCGGCACGCTGCAGTTCGCTGACAGCCAGACCGGCAGCATCGTCCGCCGCGCTGTTGATGCGGAGACCGGAAGAAAGACGCTGCGTCGAGGTGGAAAGATTGCCGTAATGGGCATTCAGGTTCCTCGAAACGTTCATAGCCATCATGTTGTGATTAACGACCAAAGACATGGGACACCTCCTACGGTGGTTATTAGTTAAGCTGTGCCCTCTTTACTGCAGTTTGCGTGCCAAACTTTAAAAGTCTTTTTATTTCAATATATTAAAAAATCGCTTTTGCGGATGGAAATTTTTTCCCCGCAAAAAAAGGTGTTTTTTGGGGGCTTGGACGGCAAAAGCTGCCCGCAGGGAAGGGCTGTGGCAGCTGTTTTTGGGGGCGACGCAGGCTTTGTCTTTCCGGTGAGCTGTGGGGCAGATAAAAACGGTAGATCGTTTCGTGCTCGTATCCGTCGCCAAGCGCAGCAGTGGCGGCCTCACGGAGAACGGATGGAGTCGACCGCAGGCGGAGCCTTGCGGATATCGACAAGAGGTGCGGCAGGGGAAGAAGACTCTTTCCCTGCCTCGTATGCCCTTGCATTTGCGTGCTGGCGGGCGTTTCACCGCCGTTTGGCGTGCCCTTTCTTTGCCGTCTCGTCTCAAAGGGCAGACGGCGCGTATCTTACCACGTAGTCTACGGAGATATGCGCGTTTGCTGCGTCGCCTCTGCTAGTGATGCGAGTCGTCGCGCCCGGCTCACTGGGAAAGTGAGGAAGGTTCCGAGCATCATCTGCCCGGTGGGCAGAAAATTCTCCTGTTGCCACAGATTCGGGCCAATATGTTTTTGAGGGACGCACGGCGGCGTATGGCAGTGTGCAGGGCCCCCTTCCAGATGCAGGAAAGTTTTTTCTTGATATGCCCGGCAGCGGCTTTGCCCCGGCAGGGGACCGGGAGATGTTCCATTATCCCGCTGACCTGAAAATCTTGCCGGGGCCGTTTCTCGACGTGCGCCTGAAAGGTGGCGGCAGGACGTGCTCATTGTCACGGAGGAAGCTGCGGGCATCAAGGGCAGAAAACGCCCAGTGGGGAAGGGGACTCGCGATTTTCTATGCCTCGTATGCCCTTGTATTTGCGTGCTGGTGGGCGTCGTTGACGTACGGCGTCCCCTTTCCTTGCCGTCTCGTCTCAACGGGCAGACGGCGCGTATCTTCCCACGCAGTATACGGAGGTATGCGCGTTTGCTGCGTCGCCTCTGCTAGTGATGCGAGTCGTCGCGCCCGGCTCACTGGGAAAGTGAGGAAGGTTCCGAGCATCATCTGCCCGGTGGGCAGAAAATTCTCCTGTTGCCACAGATTCGGGCCAATATGTTTTTGAGGGACGCACGGCGGCGTATGGCAGTGTGCAGGGCCCCCTTCCAGATGCAGGAAAGTTTTTTCTTGATATGCCCGGCAGCGGCTTTGCCCCGGCAGGGGACCGGGAGATGTTCCATTATCCCGCTGACCTGAAAATCTTGCCGGGGCCGTTTCTCGACGTGCGCCTGAAAGGTGGCGGCAGGACGTGCTCATTGTCACGGAGGAAGCTGCGGGCATCAAGGGCAGAAAACGCCCAGTGGGGAAGGGGACTCGCGATTTTCTATGCCTCGTATGCCCTTGTATTTGCGTGCTGGCGGGCGTTTCACCGCCGTTTGGCGTGCCCTTTCTTGCCGATGTCAGTCGTAGAGGGCAGACGGCGCGTATCTTCTCATGTAGCGTACAGAGATATGCGCGTTTGCTGCGTTGCTTCTGCTACATGATGCGAGTCGTCGCGCCCGGCTCACTGGGAAAGTGAGGAAGGTTCCGAGCATCATCTGCCCGGTAGGAAGAAAATTCTCCCGTTGCCACAGATCCGGGCCAACATGTTTTGGGGGACGCACGGCGGCGTATGGCAGTGTGCAGGGAACTTTTCCTGATGCAGGGAAGTTTTTTCTTGATATGCCCGGCAGCGGCTTTGCCCCGGCAGGGGACCGGGAGATGTTCCGTTATCCCGCGGACCTGAAAATCTTGCCTCCATACGGATGTGGGGGCTGTGCTGCGGGCGGCAGGCAGGTGGGTAATATCAAGGCTGACGTTGTGCCTGTGACGGAAAGGAAAGAGTTTCGTTCCGGATCCGGGCAGGACGCGCAGGCAAGGGGACGAGGACGGCAAATATCCCTGCCCAACCGTACAGTCCGTCCGGCGGGTATTGCCGGGACAAAACGTAAAGGGCGTCGACCCCAATGGCCAACGCCCTGCACGGAGGAAACGGATTCTCTGCGAGAAGTCGTGGAGAAAGCCTCTGGATCGGGCGGGGAACCCGTAAGCTCGCCCGCCCGATGGTTATCTGTTGTTACCGCTTCATGTTGATGACGGTTTCCAGCATGGTGTCGGTGGTGGTGACACCCTTGGAGTTGGCCTGGAAGCCGCGCTGGGTGGCGATCATCTGCACGAATTCGGTGGTCATGTCCACGTTGGACTGCTCGATGTTGTAGCCGAGCACGCTACCGAAGCCGTTGTCGCCGGCCACGCCGAGCATGGGATTACCGGATTCCATGGTGGCGGAGTAGAGGTTGCCGCCTTCCCGGTACAGACCCTGATAGTTCTCGAAGTCGTAGATGCAGAGCTGCCACATGGGCAGGGTCACGCCGTTGTTGTAGGTCACATAGAGCACGCCGTTGGTGTCGAACTCCATGTTGGTCATGCGCCCGGAACCGTAGCCGTCCTGTTCGGTCTGGTTCACATAGGTGTCCTTGTTGGCCACGATGGCGTTGTCCTGGCGTTCCGCGGCCGTCATGGTGGCGGCATTGCTGTTCACGTTGACCGTGGCTTGCCAAGAGCCGTCGGGCTTCTGTTCCAGACCGGTCATGAGGCTGGCCAGGCTGTTGGTGGCGTTGTCACGCGCAGGCTCCAGGAAGGTGTCGGGCTTGGTGGCGAAGCTGGCCGCGGTATTCAGGCTAGCCGCGTATTCGTACACGCTCTTGGCATTGTCGCTGGAGAAACTGGTGACGTTGGCCGAGCTCAGACCCTTGTCCAAATCAACACGCGCACCGGTATTGTCAAAGTAGTAGTAGCCCTTGGCGTCGTGCAACACGGCCCGGTTGGTATTGCCTGCGCCGTCGTCATAGATGCCGTAGACGAAATCGCCCGTATTGGCGCCGCCGTAGGTCGTATTATTGTCAGGAGAGACCGTGTAGAAACCGTTGCCGTCCTTGTTCAGATAGAGGCTGCCGGCCGCAAAGCCGCCGATGGCGCCGGTATTGGTGTACTGATACTCCGTATCGGTGGGATCGCCCTTGACGAAGAACTTGCTGCCGTCGGAGTAGATTTCTTCGGCCTGACCATCCATGGTCAGCTGACCGTACACCTTGTCGCCACCGGCGTTGTAGGTGTAATAGCCCATGTTGTCGCCGTAGACCGTATTACCGCCGCTGGTTCCAAATACCTTGTCGCCGGGATGCGGATCCGGCGCGGTGGCGTAGTAGTAGTAACCCAGCGGCGAGTCGGTCTCCAACGGAGTCTGTACCCCGTTGACCTCGGTGTACGGCTTGCCGGTGGCGGGATCAATCAGCACGGAGTTGGCTTCCGCGTTATCCCAAGCGGGCTGGGCGACCTGCTTGAGGCCCATGTTCAGCTCGATGATGTATTCTTCGGCCTGGCTGAAGGGGGTGCTGCCGGCGGCCGAGGTCATGGTCTCGCTCACGCTGTTGGCCAGCGGCTGGCCGGTGAAGTTGGCCGTAAAGGTCGGGTAGCCGTTGTTGGAGATCTTGGTGGGCTGCCACGAGGTCTTGAGGTCAGGGTTGACGCTCACCTGGTTGTTGGCGGCCGGGTTTTCCGTCGCGCCGAAGGTGTAGGCCGTCTGGTCGATGAGGTTGCCCGCGGAGTCGAAGATCAGGATGCCGCTGGCCAGCACGCCGGCGTTCTTGCAGGTCTGACCGGTGGTCGGATCGTTATAGAAGCGGGTGGGTTCCTTGGCCCAGGATTCGGTGGCGGCGTCATAGCCTTCACCGCCGTAGGAGCGCATGTCTTCAGACGGGGGAATGGTGACGAGGTATTCGTACACCTTGCAGCCGGCGGGCAGGCCTTCCAGCGAGTAGCCGATGCTGCCGTCGCTGTTGTTGCGTTCCAGCGCCACGGCGTCGTAGTAGATGGTGAGGTCGTGCGTGCTGCCGCCTTCGTCGTAGACGCTCATGGTCGAGGACTGGGCATAGGCGGAGCGGGCCAGCGGCGGTTCGGCGTTGGCGTTCCAGCTGTCGAACAGGGCGGTCAGCGGGCTGGTCATGGACGTGCTCTTGTCCTGATCGCTGATGTCGTTGAGCAGACCGGTGCCGTTGGTGGAAACATTGGTGGTGCGCTGGGCGTTGATGTTCCAGCTTTCAAAGAGGATATCCTGCGGGGAGCCGCCGCCCACATAGGCGGATTCCACGGTGCTGGTATCGCCCATGCCGGTCACGCCGTTATTGAAGGTCAGGCGGATGGAGTTGTCCACGGGACGACCCTGCACCACATAGCCCTGCGGGTTCACGAACTGGCCCTTTTCATTGAAATAGAAGTCGCCGGCGCGGGAGTAGCTGATGGACTTGGAGTTGGGGTCGCGCACGCCGAAGAAACCCTTGCCGTCGATGGCGAGGTCGGAGAAGCTGTTGGTGGACTCAAAGGAGCCCTGCGAGAAGTCGCCGAGCAGGGCGTACACGCTGGCGCCCGCGCCCATCTGCACGGAACCGCTGGCGCTGGAGCCGCTGGTGTACAGATAGTCGTTGAAGTCCATGCGCTGACCCTTGAAGCCGATGGTGGAAACGTTGGCAATGTTGTTGCCGACGACCTGCATCTTCTTGCTGTGGGAAAGCAAACCTGAAACACTTGTCCACATGCTCGCAGAAAGACCGCTCATGATTTTCCTCCGTAAATAAACTTCTGCGGTTATATTGTTCAGGCGGCCGTGCACCGCCTCTGAATAACAGGGTTAAACTTTCTGGGTCTCCGTACCTTCGCCGGCACCTTCACCATCGCCGCCGTCGCCACCATCGGTGCCATCGCCGCCGTCGGCGCCGTCACCGCCATCGCCTTCGTCATCCCCGCCGGGGACCGTGGAGATCTCGGGATCGGATTCGGAGACCTGCTCCACGTCGCCCAGGGACATGTACTGGCCACCTTGCAGGCGGAGCATGATTTCCGAGCCGTTGCGGAGCACGTCCGTCACGCGGTCGGCCACCAGCTGGGTCCCTACCAGTACGGGGTTGCCCGCACCGTCTTCGCCGGAGACCGTGATCTTGTAGGTACCGTCCGCCGCCGCTTCGCCCTTGGAATTCAAGCCGTTCCAGGCGAACTTGTAGACGGCCAGCGTTCCGTCGCTGTTGTACTGCGACATGCCGCCCAGATTTTCGGTGTAGACAAGCTGGTTGTTGTTGTCGAAGACCTGGATGGTAGCCTTGGAAACGTCGCCGTTGAAGGTGTAGTAGTACGGCGTAATGGTGGAAGTGGTGGTCACCTGTCCATCTTCGCCCGTCACCGACGAACTCGTCTTACCGATGACGTTGCCCGTCGTGGTCACATACTTACCGATGTAGCTGGTAGCATTGAACATGGACTGGTTGTTGACGGCATCAGTAATGCCCTGCATGGATTCGTTCAGGTTCATCATCTGTTCGAGGCTCGAGAACTGGGCCATCTGCGAGATGAATTCCTTGTCGTCCATGGGGTTCAGCGGGTCCTGATACTGGAACTGGGTGACCAGCAGCAACAGGAAGGCTTCCTTGTCCAGGTTGCTCCCGCTCGTATTGTTAGCCAGGGCCTGGTTGAACTCGTTATTGACTTGACCGATGGAATTGGCAGGCATTGTTCACTCCGTGCCGGCAATCCTTACGCCACCACATGAAGAGAGCGGGTGGCATATCTTGCCGTTTCACCTATTATATGCATAGGCTGTGCCAAGTCGTTTTCTTCCGGGTAGATCCTTGAATTACGCAGGTTTGCAAGATTGTGCAGGTGGGCAAGTTCTTCACGGCGGGCATCTTCTTCCTGCCGGGCGTTATGCTGCTGCATATTCTGCCACTGGCTGTCATTGCTTTCGGCCAGATCCTTCTGCTGGTTCTGGAGGCCCACTTCCAGCTTGTCGACCTTGAAGCCCTGCTGTTCCAGATTGATGCGGATATTTTCCAGCTGCTGGCTGACGAGTTCGGCGGTCTCGCTCTTTTCGGAACGGATCTGCGCGCTCACTTCGCCGTTGCGCATGGTGAGGGTCAGAGTGATGGCTCCCAGTTCCGCCGGATGCAGTTCCACGTCGAGGCGGCGCACATTGCTGCGCATGGCCTGCAGGAAGCCGTCCTGGACCTGCTGGCCCACCTGACGCGAGAGGGAAGACTGCTGGTTCTGTTGCGCGGCATCGAGACGGGTGGCCTCAAAGCGGGCCGTATCAAGACGCATGTTCTGGAATTGGGCGGCAAGATCGGCCGTCTTGTCCTGTCCGCCGTGCAGATTGCCGCCAAGGTCGTTCATGCCGGACTGCTTCTGACCGTCGCCGGAAGCGGTGACCGCATGGCGGGCGTCCTGCACAAGGCCGATGCGCTCGGCATCCGTCTTGGCGGCATCGCCATCTTCAAGGCCCTGCTTGGCCAGCTGGAGGCGACGCAGTCCGTCCTCGGTGGCGGCGGCTTCGCTGCTTTCGCTGTAGCGCATACGCAGGCCGGTCATGTCCGCCGCATTGCCCCGGCGGGCATTGGCGCGGGCGTTCTGCTCGTCTTCTCCCGCCTTGCCCATGCCGGTGGCGGAAAGACCGTTATCCGTCTTGTTGATGGCGGCACTCTGGCGTCCGTCGGCGCTGCGGCCTGCGGCCTCACTGAAACGGGCGGCCTGTTCGCGCGCGGCGTTCTCCTTCTGGGAGGCTTCAAGAGCGGCTTCGAGGTTCTCACGGGTCTGCTTCTGCACCGTGCGCTCGATCATGGCCTTGCTCTGCTGCACTTCGCGGCTTTGCAGGGATTCGGCCTGCGCTTCCTTTTCCATGCGCTCACGAGCCTTCTTGATGACCTGACGCACGGTCTGGGCCGCGGCTTCGTCCAGCTTGGCCTGCTTGCTTTCCATCTCGGCAAGATGGGCGCGCGCGGGGTTCATGAGGTTGCTGAACTGGTCGCTGGTGCAGCGCAATCCGTCCGCGCCGCCGAAGCTGCTCATGAGCTTCTGCTGCACGGAAGCGGGCAGGCCAAGCCCCTTGGCAAGGGTGGCCATGTCATCTTGGGAAATATCGATGGTACCGCCATGCTCGGCACCGCTGAACGTCTTCTGGATGAGGGCAAGCGCCTGGAGCCCCTTGCCCTGCTGCATGAGATCTAGAGCGTTGATGGCGAGTTCGCCGGAAGGGTCGATCTGGTTGAGCAGACCGGTGAGCGCATCCTTGTCGCTGTCGCTGAGCTTCACCGCACTGTTCATCTGCAGACTGGCCATGACCTGCGCCAGCATGGCGCCGTCAGGCGACTGGATGAGCGCGTCCAGACCGCTCAGCGCATCTTCGGGAGCGCCGGCCTTGACGAGAGAGGAGCGCAGATCCTGCAGTTCCTTCTTGGTGAAGGTCACTTCATCCAGGGTATAGAGTACGCCATTGAGCGTATGGCGACTGTAGGGCGCATCCACCAGCGGGCCGCTGGCCTCGTCTTCATCCAGGGCCTCCTTGACGTTTTCGGCCTCGCCCCGGTTGACGGCATCAATGGCGGAATGCACAAAATCCAGAAAGTTGTCCACCGGGTCGGAGTCGCTGGAATCGAGCGAGCTCTGGAAAATGCCGGCGAAATTGCCGGAAGCGGATGCCGCCGTGGCCGCGCCCGTATCCTGACTCTGGATGCTGTAATCGGAAGGAAGAATTTGCATGGCATACTCCTTGTCCCCACAAGTATTCAAGGAATATGCCAAGTTGCTTTATTTTGTTTTTTCGCTGTATTGCCCGCGCTGATATCCGGCGGACGGCAAGACTTTCCCGGCAAAAACAGCCTGTCCGGCCGCTATGTGCCTGCCCGGTCGTTTCAGCTAGTTTGCGGATTGGGACTGGGCCTGTTGCGCCTTCATGCGCTTTTTTTCCTGATACATGCGCTCGTCGGCCTGCTGGATGAGCTCATCAAGGCGATCAGCCGAATCTTTCCAGAGATAGCCCAGAGCAAGACCGCCCGGATAGGCGGCCTCACATTCCTTGCGCATACTTTCCAGCTTGAGGAGGAAGATATCCTCACGGATCTTGCTGCAGACAAAGACGAATTCATCGCCGCCGATGCGGAAAATATCGCTGCTGCGGAAATGGCGGGCAAAGATGCGGCTCATGCCTTGTATGTATTCGTCGCCTTTTTCGTGACCGTAGGTGTCGTTTATGCGCTTGAGACCGTTCAGGTCGATGAAGACTATGCCGATCTTGGGGACCGGAGCTTCGGAAAAGGATTTGCAGGCAGTAAGGTAGGCGTTCCGGTTGCCGAGCCCTGTGAGGGGATCTCGCAGACCGAGCGTGCGCAGCTCGTCAGCCATGCGGGTCTTGGAGATGGTGTTGTCGATGAAGTAGGCAAGAGAGTGTAGAAGGGTCAGATCGTGCTGTCTGTTGCGGGGATTGTCCACGCCGATGAAGCCGGAAAGCAGTCCATTGATATGCAGCGGGACGACAAAGACGCTCTGGATGTCCTGCGGCTTGAGCAGGTTATAGAGATCCGGCGAAACATCCCGGATCTCCTCAAGGTCGTTGATGGTGGCGCTGTCGGCGCTGGCGAAGGCATCCATCCAGGGGGAAACGACGGCGTACGGCACACTTTGCAGCAGATCTTTCTGGGGGATGACGCCCGGTGCGCACCACTCATGGGTGTTCACGACGATATCCTCCCCGGTGGGGCTATACTTTGTCTCGAAAACGTAGCAGCGATCCGCTTCGTAAAGGCGTCCGGCCAGCAGGAGCGCTTTTTCCACCGCGGTATTGAAATTCTCTTCTTCCAGCAGGGTGCGGACGCATTGCAAGAGCGTCTGTTCCGCGGCAAGTTTGTTTTCTATGTTCTTCTGCTCAAGGACGCTTTCCGTGATGTCGGTGGCTATCTCCATATGGAGCGTCTTGCCCCGGTAGCGGATGAACTTGTCCTTGACGCGGAAGTAGCGGCCGATCTTTTCGTTATAGTGCTCCCAGATATAAAATTTTTCATGGGAAAGCTTGTGCATGGGGCAAAAGGGGCAGGGAGCATCAAAATTCTGAAAGAGCTGATAGCACTTCTGACTTGCTATGTCCTCATCGGAAAAGTGGCTGCCGCAGAGCTCATTGAGCCAGAGGACTTCATATGTCTCAGGATCGTTGACGTAGATGATGTCGTCCAACGAGCTTGCTATCAGGCCGGAGAGGCATTCCTCCTGCGTTTGCAAGCATGTTCTGTTATGACGTTTGTAGTAGGGCATCAGAGTCTCTCCGGCTGTGGGGGGGATAGCGGCGGCCCAGGGGATGACTGTCTGTTTGTATAATGTTAACTTTTGGAATTTATTACCTTTTATTGTGATTTGTCTGTGTTTTCAAAATAGGAATTTTTTCCAGTGATGTCAAACATTCGGATATGGCGGCGCGTATATCATTTTGGCGCGCGGACAGGCTCTGAGAGGATGCTTGCCGGAGCGGTCAGGCTTCCGCGTGAACAAAGGCACGGGGGACGCCGTCAGCGGAGCAATGCCGGGTCGCCGCCGGGAGACATCCCTGTATGGCCCGCCTTGCTGACAGATAACGGGTTTGGGGATATACTCGTATCACACGGAGTCTGGAGCCGGTATCCCCGGCGGGACGACCCGTCAACATCATGGAAAAAAGAGGACGAACCCATGAAAAAACATGTTTTGGCCGCTCTGGCGGCGCTCGCTCTGCTGACGTCACCCTGTCTTGTTCCTGCTGCCCAGCAAGGGGCGCCTGCTCCCGCCGCCAAATCCGCGCCTGCCGGGGAAGCTGCTCCGGCCGCACGGGAAAGCATCGGGCAGGAGCTGCACGGCAATCCGAGCAGCAAGGTCTATCATATGCCGTCATGCCGTTATTATAACAGCAAGAGCGCAAGCAAGGTCTTCAAGACGGCGGAAGAGGCCGGGGCTGCCGGTTATCGCCCGTGCAAGATCTGCGGCGGCAAGAAGGGAGCCTAACCACGCGGCGCTTTCGTGATCACGCTGCTGCACGTCGGAAAAAAAGAACCGCAGGGGGCGCGCTCCCTGCGGTTCTGACTGAGTAGGTCAAATGAGGTCGGGACAGGCTCTCTTGCTCCGTATGCTGTAAAACTGCCGTTACACATGCCGCGGTATCGGGAAAGATCGGGTGCCTCGTCTCTCCGCACAGCTCCTTCCTCTGCGCATCTTGTCACGCGAAAAAAAATCAACTTTCCGGCGGACAACGCCTCAGCTTTTGACTTCTAAAGCATCTTCAGTTTGAAACGCTGTGTGTTCCAAACTATACGGCCTGTCGTTTCGCGGAAAAAACGCGGCTTTTCCGCTCGCTTTCGGCCGAGCGGCGCTGTGTCGCCGCCTCGCGTCATGCTTTTTCAGAGGCAAAACGCTCTAGAATTCGTAGACCAGCTGGACGCGACCGCCGATGCTGCGCCGTGTGCTGGCCGCCCCCTCGAGCGCCAGATCGAGTCGCAGCGGAGCTGTTGCGGGCGTGACGGCAAGGCCCAGCTCGAAAAGGGCGCTGCTGCCCGTCATGGCCGTGGAGGGGATGCCCATATCGCTCGTCCATGATGCGGCACGGGCTGTGCCGAGGTATTCATATTCCCAGGCTGCCCCCATATAGAGGGAAGCCGACGAAAGGATGCTGCCGTCAAGCCGGGCTCCCAGCCGCAGACGGGAAGAATCCACAGCGTCAAAGTGGATATTGTCGCCGTTGATGCCGGTATCCTGGCCGTCCTGATGGGTGAAAAGGTACTTGCCGTAGAGGTCCAGCGTCCAGGTCTCGCCCATCGGCAGGCGATAGCCCAGACCCGCATGACCGCCGTAATAGGGTGTCGTCAGGTCATAATCCGCGGGGCGATCCAGATTGTCCAACAGATCTTCGCTGTCCCAAGTGGTGGCGACTTCGCCGGCGCGGCCGCTGCCCTCGACATAGAGGCCCCGCAGCAGCCCCTGCATGAGATCTATCCGTGCAAGCAGGCCACCGCCCGTGTACCGGGTGTCGCCGCTGCCTTGTATCGTTGTGCCCGTCACTTCCCGCGTTGTGTTGAGGCTGCCGTAGCCCGCTTCAAAAAAAGCGCCCACCAGCACGTCCAACCAGGCGGTCTCGGCATGGCGGGCGAGACCTGTCACGAGCGAGAGGCCCCGGGTCGTCACATCGGTTTCGGTAGTCAGGCTTGCCGTACCGCCGTAGATGGTCGCGAAGGCAGACCAGCCTGTACCTTCGGTCTGTCGCGCGGCGGAGCGGGCTTCGCGCAGGGCTGCCCCGGCCACCAGATCCCCGCCCTGATTGAGCAGGCCGGCGGCACCGATGCGGGCCTCGGTCAGCGCGCCCGCGCGTGGATTGGGACGGGAACCGTCGATACGGATGTAGATGGAATCATTGCTGTTGACGATGGTCCCGTCGTACAATACGGCATAGCCATGCTGCAGGCTGATAAGGCTGCTGGCGTGGGCCTTGGCGATGGCCAGACTGTCGTCGTGCACCAGCTCGAACGTCTCGCCAAGGTGGGCGCGCCCACCGGTGATGATGTCCGGCAACTGGGCTGTGACCGTCGTGCCGTCGAAATCATCCGCCTGGGCATTGCTGACGGTCAGCATGGGAATGCCAGCCTCTGCGGTCCCGGGCGCCGGCAGGACGAAGTGCAGATTGCCAAAACCCGCCACACGGTCAACGGTCCCTTGCCAGTTGTCTATAAAAAGGGTGTTCCCGCTGCCGTGGGCCGCAACGGCAGATCCGCCCGCCGTGCCGCCGAAAAGCCGGGTGCTTGTCGGCAACGTCGCCTGTCGGCCGATGATGATGCTGTTGCCGGTCGCACTGCCGCCTTCTGCCGTCTGTCCGCCGTAGATATCGCCGCCCACGCTGCCGTCATTGATCAGAATGGTGTTGTGCGAGGCGTCTCCTGTGCCTTGGAGACTGCCGCCCACCAGATCGCCGCCTACCTGACCGCCCTGCACCACGGCGATGGTGTTGTTGCTGGCGCTGCCGCCTCCTGCCGTCTGACCGCCGTAGATATCGCCGCCCACGCTGCCGTTATCGATCAG
>NZ_CALVHE010000018.1 GCF_944327235.1 uncultured Desulfovibrio sp. | reverse complement strand
TCGCGCCGAAGTGGTGGAATTGGTAGACACGCTAGGTTCAGGGTCTAGTTCTCGCAAGGGAGTGGGAGTTCGAGTCTCCCCTTCGGCACCAGCGGAAAGCACAGGCCGGGATCGTTCAGATCCCGGCCTTTTTTGTTGTAGTACAGAGGTCTGCGAAGCGTACCCGAATGACAATACGCGGATTTTTTGATAAGCAAGAGTGTATGGTTAGGGAAGGCAAACGCGCAGGCGGCATTTTTCGAGGTGTCGGTGCATCCGTCATCCAGAGGAGGTGCCGCGTTCGTACGTCTGCAAAAACAGGAGAAAAAGGGAATGAGCGCAGAATACTGGCTGATAGCCGCCCTCCTGCTCGGAGTCATCGAGGCATTTTTTCCTGCAGGCCTCTTCCTTTTCTTCGGCGTGGGCGCGTTGTCAAGTGCCCTGCTGGCGCTGGTGAATGGTCAGCTTGTCTGGCAGGTCGTCTGCTTTGCCGTGGTGTCGCTCCTGAGTCTCATGCTCCTGCGGCGACGCTGGCGTCGTCTTTTCAGCGGCAAGCAGCTGGCGCCCGGCAGCGAGGTGGCGCATCCTCTGGAAGGGCAGCGGGGGCATGTGCGCGAGACGGTGACAGCCGAACAGCCGGGGGTGGTGGAGGTCGGCGGCTCGTTCTGGCGGGCTGTGACCGAGAACACGGGTGAGGTCCTGACGGCCGGAACGCCGATCCTGGTCCTCGGCGCTCTGCCGCAGAACGGGCTCGTGTTGCGGGTAGCGCCCACCGGCGGCGAGACCGCGGCTCCGCAAACGCCCTCAAAAGAACAACAGGCCTGATGCGGGCGGCTGACGATGGTCCGTCCGGGCCGCCGCGCTGCGCGCGAGGCCCCGGAGCCGTCCGACGAGCCACAACGATCAACACTCAGGGAGGAGATGTATGGAGATCTTGGATCCGGGATTCAACCCCACTTGGCTGGTTTCCGCCGCCATCGCGTTGTTCATCCTTGTTTTTCTGTGGCGCTGCGTCGTCATCGTGCCCACTCAGTCCGCCTTCATCGTCGAGCGGCTCGGGAAGTTTCGCGGCGTCCTGCACGCCGGCTTCCATGTGCTGGTGCCGTTTTTCGATCGTATCGCCTACCGGCGTTCCCTCAAGGAGCAAGTGCTGGACGTGCCCGAACAGACCTGCATCACCCGCGATAATGTGAGCGTGAGCATCGACGGCGTGCTGTTCCTTCAGGTGCTCTCGCCTGAAAAATCCGCCTACGGCATCTCGGATTATGAGTGGGGCGCTATCCAGCTGGCGCAGACGACCCTGCGCTCGGCCATCGGCAAGCTGGAGATGGACAAGACCTTTGAGGAGCGTTCCCGCATCAATCAGGAAGTGGTCGAGGCGCTGGATGACGCGACCGCCGCGTGGGGCGTGAAGGTGCTGCGCTATGAGATCCGCGACATCACGCCCCCGGCCTCGGTGATGGAAGCCATGGAAAAGCAGATGCGCGCCGAGCGCGAAAAGCGCGCGGCCATCGCCCAGTCCGAAGGGGACATGCAGTCCCGGATCAATCTGGCAGAAGGCGCCAAGGCGGCCGCCATTGCTGAATCGGAAGGTCTCAAGCAGGCCATGATCAACAAGGCCGAAGGGGAAGCCGCGCAGATACGCACCGTGGCGCAGGCCACAGCCGACGGTCTGGATGCCGTGGCGCAGCGCCTCGAGGCCGGTGGCGGCGTGGCGGCGGCCCAGCTGCGTCTTGCCGAGGCCTATGTGGAAAAGTTCGGTGAACTGGCCAAGGCCGGTACGACGACCATCATCCCGGCCAATGTGGGCGATGTGGCGGGCATGGTCGCCACGCTGACGCAGCTCCTGCGGCCCGGCGAAGGGTTGTCGAAGGCTCCCGCGCCCGGAACGGGAGCGCCTCGCGTCTAGGGCATTTTCAGGTTGAAACGCTTCGCGCTCCAAACCATACGGCCTGTCCGCTGAAAAAGCGGCAGGCCGTTTTTTCGTCGGCACGTTCGTGGGCTGACCAAGGGGATGAAAAGGCGTCTCCCCGCGTCAGGCTCCGAAGATATGCTGCCAGAGCAGGGAAAAGAGGGGAGCGAGCAGGAGGGCCGGCAGCATGTTGATGACCGGGAACATCCGTATGCCGCACATCCGCAGGCCCGTGGCCGCAAAGATGACCCCGCCGCAGGCGGTAAAGTCTCCGAGCAGGGGGGCCGTCATGAACGGTGAGCAGAAGTTGCCGCACAGATAGCAGAGCGTCAGGACGGCGAACTGCGGCAGGGCGATGCAGCCCACGATCCCGCCGAAAACGGCCCCGAACAGCAGGCCGCTGAAAAGGTCCAGTACGGCCTTTGCCAGCAGGATGTCCGGCTTGCCCGTGATAGCCTCGGTGACAGCGCCGAAAATGCCCATGCTCCCGAAACAGAAGGCGGAAACAAGGGTCACGAGGCTGAGGACCGTGGCCTCGTCCACCGGTATGTCCCGGCGGCGCGTCGCCAGCAGGATCTTTTTGATGGCGGCGGACAGGATCCTTTCGGCAAAGAACAGCTCGCCGAGCAGCGTGCCGAGCAGCAGAGACGCCACGACGACGGGCATGGCCGCCACCTTGTTGACCAGCGTCATGCCCATGCACAGCGTGACCACGCCGAAGATGGGCGGCAGACTTTCCTTGATGCGTTTCGGCACGAGGTGGGAGCTGTACGCTCCCGCCAGCCCTCCTGCGAGCAGGCAGCCGCTGTCGATGATGGGTCCGAGCATGGAGCCTCCTGTGGTTTCGTATGACAAAAGGAAGGGTTATCCGAGTATGCCTCGAAACATGCGCCGTGCGAAATGTCAAGAGAAACGCAAGGCATGATGCCCGCAGAGGTCGCGGCCGGGGCGGCCGCAGGCAGGCACAGGAGGGGGCGGGAGGAGGTGGAGCAACGGGCGCCGGTGCTTTCCCGGGAAAGCGCGCCGACGCCCGTAACGGCATCAGGCGTGGTTGGCCACGTCGATATGGTGCAGCAGGGCCTTGGTCATCCGCATCATGAGGGCGGCATCCCCGCGGGCTTCCACATTGAGACGGAGGAGAGGCTCGGTATTGGAGGGGCGCAGGTTGAAGCGCCAGTCCTTGAAACTCAGGGAAAGGCCGTCAAGACGGCTCTCTTCCAGAGCCTGCGGCGCATAATCCCGATAGACGGCGTCCATGACGGCCGCGGCGTCCCGAACGCTGCGGTTGATCTCGCCGCTGCAGGGGAAGGCGGCCATGCGTGCGGCCACCAGTTCCTTGAGGGACTTGCCGCTGCGGCAGATGATACGGGCCACCATGAGCCAGGGCAGCATACCGGAATCGCAGTAGGCAAATTCCCGGAAAAAGTGGTGGGCGCTCATCTCGCCGCCGTACACGGCGTCCACGGCACGCATGGTTTCTTTCATGAAGGCGTGTCCGGCCTTGGAGAGGACAGGCTTGCCGCCGGCGGCGGTGACCACTTCCTGCGTGTTCCAGAGCAGGCGCGGGTCATGCACGATCTTGCCGCCGGGATGGTTCTCCAGCACGGCTTCCGCCAGCAGGCCCACAAGATAATAGCCTTCTATGAAGGTCCCTTCATGGTCGTAAAAAAAGCAGCGGTCAAAGTCGCCGTCCCAGGCCAGCCCCATGTCCGCGTCGTGTTCCTTCACGGCCCGCGCCGTGGCCTCGCGTTTTTCGGGCAGCAGCGGATTGGGGACCCCATGCGGAAAATGCCCGTCCGGCTCCACATTGCTGAACGTGAAGACATAGGGCAGGTGCGGGGCCAGCTCCCGCAGGACGAGCCCGGCGCAGCCATTGCCCGCATCGCAATGTATCTTGAGCGGACGCAGACCGTCCGTCCCCACCATGCGCAGCAGATGCTCCACATAGGCTGTCCGGTAGCTGGCGGTGTGCAGGGGCGCAAGCTCTCCCGCCGGCGGGGCGTCGTCGGTCAGCGTGCGCAGTTCTTCCGCCGCGCGGTCCCGGATGGCGTGCAGACCGGAATCTCCGCTGATGGGGACGGCTCCGGCCCTGACCATCTTGAGCCCGTTTTCATGGGCCGGGTTATGCGACCCCGTGATCATGATGCCGCCGTCGAAGGACTGGGCAAAGGCGGCGTGATAGATCTCTTCCGTACCGCACATGCCGATGTCCGTCACGGCGCAGCCTGATTCGCGCAGGCCAAGGCAAAGGGCATCACGCAGAAGGGGGCCTGACAGGCGGGCATCCCGCCCGATGACGGCATGGCGTGCGCCGGTCACGGCCGCGAAGGCTCGTCCGGTGGCCCGGACGAGCTGCGGGGAAAGCGCTTCCGGTACAGCGCCGCGTACGTCATAGGCCTTGAAACAGTCAAGTTCGCTCATTGCGTCTCCTTGTGGTCCGCAGAGGGTTCGGACGGCGTGGCCGTCCGGCCGTAGGCATCACTGATGCGCACGATATCGTCCTCTCCCAGATAGCTGCCGGTCTGGATCTCAATGAGCAGCAACGGCAATTTCCCGGGATTCCTGAGGCGGTGCAGGCTGCCCTGCGGGATAAAGATGGATTCGTTTTCCGTTACCAGACGCACCTGCTCGCCCAGCGTCACTTCGGCCACGCCGCCCACCACCACCCAGTGTTCGGCGCGGTGGTAATGCTTCTGCAGGGAAAGTTCCTCCCCCGGTTCCACCACGATGCGCTTGACCTGAAAGCGTTCCCCCTCCGCCAGACGCTCATAGCTGCCCCACGGGCGGCAGACTCGCGGATGCTGGGCATGTTCCGGGCGGCGTTCCTGTTCCAGACGCTGCACGATGCGTTTGACGTCCTGCACGCGATCGCGGCGGGCCACCAGCACGGCGTCACGGGTCTCCACCACGGTCAGATCCTCCACTCCCACGGCAGCCAGCAGACGCCCAGTGCTGTGCAGATAGCAGTTGCGGCAGTCCTCAACCATGACATCGCCCTGTCGGGCATTGCCGTTTTCGTCATGCGGGCTGATCTCGTAGAATGCCTCCCAGGAGCCGAGGTCGTTCCAGTGCAGCTGGAGCGGCATGACCGCCGCCCGATCCGTCCGTTCCATGATGGCGTAATCGATGGAGTCCGTCGGGCAGGCACGGAAGGGAGCGGCCGCCGGTCGCAGGAAGCGTCCGTCCGTCCGGCGTCCCTGCCAGGCTGTGCTGACGGCGTCGAAAATGTCCGGGCGAAAGCGCTGGAGCTGTTCCAGATAACAGTCCGCCCTAAAGAGGAACATGCCGCTGTTCCAGAGGGCCGTTCCCGATCCCAGCAGACAGCGCGCCGTTGCCGCATCGGGTTTTTCCTGGAAGCGACTGACCGCGTACAGCCCGTCGGACAATGCGGCACCGGCGATGATATAGCCGAAGCCCGTGGCGGGAGCCGTGGGGGTGATGCCGAAGGTGACGAGGCGTCCCTCGGACGCGGCGGGCAGAGCCTTGTGCACGGCCTCAACGAAAACGTCTTCGGGGGCCATGCGATGGTCTGCCGGCAGCACCAGCAGCAGCGCCTGTCCTTCCCCGGATTCCTGGGCCCGGAAGGCCGCCAGAGCGATGGCCGGTGCGGTATTGCGCTGGGTGGGCTCAAGGATGATGTCCGCCGCCGGGAGCTGTCTGACGGCATCCTTGACGTAAAAACGGTGTTCCTCGTTGCTGACGGCGATCAGACGCGTAAATTCGAGCCGCGCACAGCGGGCGAGGGTATCGGTGAGCAGGCTGTTCTTGCCGAACTCGATGAATTGTTTGGGTTGGCCGGAGCGGGAAAGCGGCCAGAGCCGCGAACCGGTCCCTCCGCAGAGGATGACGGGAAAAAGAGATGCCATAGGATTGCCTTTCAAGGGAAGAAAAAGTGTGCCGCGCACTCTCACCATACCGCAGGACGGCAAAAAAACAAAGAGGAGGCGGGCGCTGGACAGAGAAACGGCAGCGGCGTCCTCCTCACAGAAGGAGAGGGAGGACAAACCGCGGCAATGTTCGATCCCCAGGTCTGGGACGTTGTGCCCGTCCCAAGCGGAGCCTCCTTGCGGCAAAGCGTCGGCGGGCCATTGGGCACAGCGGGAGCGCCATGCCGCAACGTCGGTCCTTCCCGATAGCGATGTGATCGGGAAAAGGCAGCCTTGCGGCAGGCGGGATGATGCGTCCCGCCTCCAGGCCTGGTAACATTATTCGTTCATCCCTTCCCCAACGCGCTTTTATCGGGAGAAGGATCAGGGGCGCGGGGCGACCCCGCCCAAGGACACATGAGGCGTGACCGGTTTGTTTTTATTATCTATTTGAAATGATTTAAATTTTTATGTTTGCAGACCCTAAAAGCCGAATCCCTCACTATCGGCGGACCTGCTGCCGAAGCCGAAATCCTCCTCAGCGGGAGCGGATGCCGTAGCCGGGGCGGGAGGAGCCGTCCGGGCGGCCTGCTGCAGATGCTCCACCTGACGGCGCAACTGGGCAAGTTCATCTTCGGCGGCGCGGAGCTGACTGCGGACCTGCCGCACTTCCGCCTGAGCCGCTTCGAGTTTGCGCTGTTCCCGGAGCAGTTCCGCGGCCGCCGGTTCCACCTCTTCCAGACGGGCGGCAAGCCGGGCAGCCTGTCCGGCCAAGGTCTGCTCGTTGCGGAGGCGATTTTCCCAGAGGTCGGCGTGCGTATGGGCGAGCTGGAGCAAAGCGCCTTGAAGAGGGATCAGCGAAACAGCATCAGCCGCCAGCAGACGGCGGGCGGCGGCGTGGAGCGCCTGCGCTCCGTCGGAGGCGTGCCCTGTCGTGCCCCAGTCCAGCAGGGCCAGCTCCGGGCACAGGCAGACCAGCCAGGCGACAGCGGCCGGGCGCAGGCAATCCAGTGTGGCATCGCTCAGGTCCTGGCGCTGCAGGAGGAAGCGGAGCAGGTCCCGCTGGGAAGGTGGCAGGGACGCGGGAGCGGCGGTACAGAGCGCCAGCACGTCTTTCAGGGGCACAATGATCCGTTCGGGCGGGGAGCAAGCCATATCAGGCATCCTTTGGGGCAAAAAGATCCGCGGCCGCGTCGGGACGGCAGCGTCCAAAGCGGCGCACATGATAGAGCGCAAGCGTGCGATAGACCAGATGGGCCAGCGGCGACCACGGCAGGCCGGCAAAAAGCGCCCAGACCAGTGCCAGATGTACGGTATACGCCGCATAGGCCGCCGTCAGACCGGCCAGCCGCAGCCACTGTGCGGCCAGCCCGCTGAGGACGATGCCGAGGAACAGGAGCAGGATGTGCCTGCCTTGCGGCAGGAAGCGGCGATGGCGCTGCTCCGCATGACGGCGGCGCCACAGATGCCACAGGCCCAGCAGCAGGGTGAAGGCGGCCAGATTGGCGGCCAGCTTTACCGGATCGAGCTGTGGAAGAGGACTTGCAAAGGCCCAGCTCAGCCCAAGCAGTCCGGCCCAGTGTCCTATGGCCACATAGGCGCTTGCCCCGGCCAGGACGAGCAGAGAAGCCGTCAGCAGGATATGGCCCTGACGCTGGTGGCGGCTCGCATCGGGCGACGGCGTTTGCCGGTCGGCGCACGCTCCCCCACCTTCGGGCGGAAGGGGCGTATCGGCCAGGTGGCAGCGGGTGAAGTCCCGTCCGGAAAGGCCATCACGCAGAACGGCCCAGAGATCGGACAGAGGCGACGTGCGTGGACCGAGACGCCGCAGTTTCCCCGACGGAGTGTAGTCCCGCCATTGTCGGTACGCGCCACGGACCAGGATCAGCAGGACGATCAGCGTGGTGGACAGAAAAACGGCGTCGATGAGCCCCACGGGGTAGAGAGCGGCAAAAAGGATGCTGTCCGTGCCTTGCGGAGTGCGGACGGTGGGGAACCAGTTCCCCGTCTGGACGGCGCGTATGAGCCAGACAAGCAGCCAGCCCAGCAGGCCCAGCAGCGGCAGGCCCCATCTTTCCAGCCATACCGGCAGCGGCGCGCCGGAGAGACGGCGGCAGGCGTCGGCCCGCAATGCGGCCATGACCGCGGCGGGATCGGCGCCGCGAGGACACAGCCGGGCGCAGTGGCCGCAGTCGCGGCAAAGCCAGATGTCCGGATCATGGCGCAGACGGTCGTACTCGCCCCAGCCCAGCCAGAGCATCTCCTTGCGCGGCCACGGCGAGACGGCGGCGGCGTGCGGGCAGACGACGCCGCACATGCCGCATTGCAGGCAGGCGAGCGCCTTGCCGCCGGCATCGTGCAGCAGGCGGGAGCCGTCAGGCGTACGGCGGGCAGGGGCGGGGGCTTCAGCGACGGGCATGGGGTTTCCTTGTATGTTACGGCAGTGTCAGAGCGGGAGATCCGGCGTCAGGCCCGGGCGAAGGGATTGGGACCCAGCGCGGCCAGACGTTCCAAAAACTGGTCGAGGCGGTCCGTCAGGACAGGAGCGGCGTCCCGTCCGGTGGGCTCCAGCCGTACCCGACGGGCATCAAGCCCTCGTTCATGAAGGGTCTCCGCCAGATTATGCAGACGCTGACGGCAGAGCGCCGAACCGGTGCCGAAATGACACTGGGCGTCTTCCCCATCGGCGCAGCCCAGCAGCAGGACTCCGTCATATTTTCCGGTGAGCGCGTCCACCAGCCACTGCATGTTGACCGACCCCAGACAGCGGACACCCATGACGCGTACGGCCGGATGCGCGCCCCAGCGGGCCTGCGCTTCCCGCAGGGCCGGCAACGCATCGTTTTCGCAGGCCAGCACCAGCGCCAGCGGCCGGGGACAGGCCGCAGCAGGGGGCAGAGAGGCGGCATCCATCACATCCTGTCCCATACGCATGTTTTGTTCCGCCAGCGAGATGACTCGCTCGGGACACGCGCCAAAACAGGTGCCGCAGCGGCGGCAGCGGCCCGGGAAATGACGTGGCAGGCCCTCGGCATCCACTTCCAGCGCGCCGAAGGGACACTCTTCCACACAGCGGTTACAGCGCGTACAGCGGGAAAGCTCGAACTGCGGACACGCGCCGTCACCGCTGCGGGGATGCGGCGACGTGCCGTGCGCCACTGCCCGCATGTCGCGCAGGAGGGCCAGCACAGCGCCCTGAGCGTCCTCCGCGCAACTGTCCAGGGTCTGCGGCTCTCGGGCGCAGCCTGCGGCAGCTATGCCGGTACGCCGGGTCTCATAGGGGAAACAGATGAAATTGGATGCCGCATATCCGTCAAAACGGCGGCATTCAGGCAGGATCGCCGCCCGGTTCCCTTCCGTGACCGGCAACGGACAACCGTCGCCGGCAGGGGGCATACTTTCCGGCAGCACAAGCATGTCCGCCGTCAGTTCCGTCGTGCCGTCGCTCCCTCCCAGACCGGCTTGTCGCAAGCGCAGACGAACGCCCCCGGCATCCACCGCGACGGCAAGAGCTTCGCCGCGCGCAAGCCGCAGGGCAGGGTGCGCCTGGGCCTTGCGATAATAGCGCTCCCGAATGCCGGAAAGCGTCATCTGCCGGAAAAGCAGGGTGCTTGCGGGGCGCCGTTCGGGAAAGCATTCCGCCACGGCGCGCGCCAGACTGAGCATACCGAGACTGTTGACGCCATGCGCGGCGTGGAGCTGGCGCAGGCGGCGTTCCAGGACCGGCCGTTCCGTCTCCGTGGCCCGGTCGAGGGCCTGGCGTTCCAGCTCCCGCGTATCGGTCAGGAAAAGGATGTGCGCGGCGGGGATGCGATCTTCCCGCAATCGCCGGGCAAAGTCCCATGCCGTCACTACCGGGGCCAGTCCGCCCAGTCCCAGCATGTCCAGGGTCGTGGACGGTCGCCAGCCGGTCGCCAGCAGGACGCTGCCGCAGGCGTGGCGGCTGCCGTCGGTCAGCGTTGCCCAAAAATCGCCGGGCTGCCCGTCCAGAGAGGCAAGTTCGGCTCCGAGGATGATCCGGATGGAAGGGTGCTCCTGCACGGTCTGCAGAAGCTCCTCAAGCCGCAGGGGGACCGCTTCGTCCCAGGGGGCTGCGCAGGGGAGTTCCGATGGCAGGAAGCGCGCCGCGCCTCCCAGCGTTTCGCTCTTTTCCACCAACAGGACGGAAAGACCGCAGCGCGCGGCAGCCAGTGCCGCCGTCAGGCCAGTCCAGCCCCCGCCCAGGACGAGCAGCCGAAAACTGTTGACCGGCGTCACCTGCGCCGTGGACGGCTGTTGGGCAAGCAGGCGCGCCACGGCCATGCTCAAGCAGTCATGACGGGCTAGACGGGCGGCAGTGAGCGTTTGTTCCAGCGTCGGCATTGTCGGTCCGGCGGCTGAGCGGTCGTCTGGAACAGGCGTCGCATACAGAGCACAACGCCGTTTGTGGGCAGTATGATGACGTTCGAGCGCTCCGGCAGACGGCAGCGGAGGGAGTGCGCAGCATTGCAACGGGAGGCGCATCCCGTCAGGCGTTCCCCACACAGGTGACGTATATCCCGCGGGCAGGGGCGGTTGTCGCGTATCTCCGACCAGCAGAAGGGCATCCAGATGCCGGCGGCGGCAAAGATCAGCCATTTCCGCAGCTTGCGGCACGTCGGCAAGCGGAAAGACGGTCACGCGGTCTCCCCAGCGATCTGCAAGACTGGCGGCAAGGTCTCCCGCATCAGGGCAGGAGAGCAATAGTATCCCTGGACGCTCAGGCATGATCCCCTCCTTGACGCGCGGTATCCTCCGGCCTGTGGTCGCCGTTCTTTCGGAGAGCTTCCAACCGCTGGCGGAGGTAGCCAAGGGCACGCATGGCGGCTGCCGCTCCTGAGCGCACGCTGCCGGCGACGTTCATGGGCTGGACGGCGCAGCCCGCCGCAAAGATCCCCGTCTGTCCGTCCTCCATGACGAAACCCTGCCGGTCCAGAAGGAGAGGCAGAGGCAGTGCATCGGATTGCGGCAATGGCGGTCCCTGCCAGTCATCCGGCAGATTGGGCCAGCCTGCGGCGGCGGGCATGTCGTGCCGGGAAAGCGTGGGACGCATCCCCGTGGCCCAGACGGCCAGATCATAAGTATATGCCAGTCGTTCGCCGGTCTGAACATTCTCGGCAGGCAAGCATATCCCCTGTGCGTCGGGAACGGCCCGAAAAGGACGGGCCGGAAAAAAGCGCAGGCGTCCCGCGCGTTCATACTCGACTAGAGCCTCTCGCAGAAGAAAAAGCCGTCCCGGGATCCGCAGATCCATGTAGTAAACGTCGATACGGAGATCTGGCAGACGTTCAAGCAATATACGGCACTGCTTGAGCGTGACGGAGCAGCAGACGGCGGAACAATGGGAAAGATGGTTGACGTCGCGAGAACCGGCGCACTGCACGAAAGCCATGCGTCTCGGTGGGGTGCCGGTATCCGGGCGAACAGGGATCCCGCGCGTGGGCCCGTCCAGGGTGAGCTGTCGCTCGAGCTGAAGGCCGGACAGACACAAGGGGTGACAGGCGCCGCGCTCAACCAGATAGGCAAGAGGATACGGACGCCAGCCGGTAGCGATGATGACGGCATCACAGCGGACCGTGGAAAGCCGGGACGGCGTCGGCAGCCCGTCAACTTGCGCCAATGGCTCGAGCACAAGCTCGTGCCGACCGTCCACGAAGGCATGACCAGCAAGGCGCGTGGAAAGGTGGACGGTTATGCCGTCCAGCTTACGCAGCCTGTTTTCAAGGAGTTCAAGACCGCAGGTCGGAGGGCAGCGCTTGGGAAAATAGCTGGAAAGCGACAGGACTCGCCCACCAAGACGCGGGGAGATCTCAACGAGGTGCGTGGAGATCCCGCATTCAGCGGCCTCAACGGCAGCCGTCAGACCAGCCATGCCGCCGCCGAGGACAGCAAGCACACCGGAAGGAAAAAGGGAAGGGGAGACGATGTCATTCATAAGCGACGGATTTGAAAGTTAGCCGAGGGGAGGGCGTTTGGCAAGAAAAGGGAGCAGGCGCCGTGCGGGAATCTTGACAACGGAAGATGAAAAAAGGGAATTTCAGAAAAAAAGAAAATAAGGAAATCACATGGGATATTTTGCCGCACGACAAGCGCAGACGACGCTTCCCTGCCCAGACTGCGGGCAGCCGCTGCTGGTGGAACGGTCCTGCAGGGAAGCCCATATGGTGTGTCCCAGCTGCCGCCGTCACTACGACCTCAAGCCGTTCATTGCCAAAGCGGACGCCGCGCTGGAACAGTTTCTGGAGGGACTTTATCTGGATAGAATTTAATATTTAATGAAAACAGGTGGATGGAGATAAAAAAGAGAAAAAGAGGAAATTTTTTGAAAAAAAGACTTGCCAAGCGGGTCGGTTTCGCCTAAAAGCATCGTTGCTGCGAGTGTGTCGCCAAAAGCGCTGCCGCAGCCCACTGCACATCTTCAGATGCAAGATGGCTGTGGAGGGGTTCCCGAGTGGCCAAAGGGAACAGACTGTAAATCTGTCGTCGTAAGACTTCGGTGGTTCAAATCCACCCCCCTCCACCACATTGCTTTGTGGCTGTATTGGAAAACTGCCTTGACTGTAGGAGACAGGTGACTGTCGGGAACTACGGTGCAGCGGTTGGGGATTCAAACCGAGAAGACTCGGAAGGCCAACCGTCAAACGAGCATCGCCGGTATGCGGGAATAGCTCAACGGCTAGAGCATCAGCCTTCCAAGCTGAGGGTTGCGGGTTCGAATCCCGTTTCCCGCTCCATTCCTGCGTTTCCCAACAGTTGTTTTTCCCGTCAAGCACGTTCCCTGGCAAACAGGGATTATGCGGGTGTCCCGTGAAAGCGGGATGCTCTGGTATCAAATACTTAAACGCAAAAAAATTTCTCCAGGGAGACGCACAATGGGCAAGGAAAAATACGAACGCACAAAGCCCCATGTGAACATCGGCACCATTGGTCACATCGACCACGGCAAGACCACCCTGACCGCCGCCATCACCAAGATCGCCGGTCTGAAGGGCGAAGGCAAGTTCGTCTCTTACGACGAAATCGACAAGGCTCCTGAAGAAAAGGAACGCGGCATCACCATCGCCACCGCCCACGTCGAATACGAAACCGACAAGCGCCACTATGCGCACGTGGACTGCCCCGGTCACGCCGACTACATCAAGAACATGATCACCGGCGCTGCCCAGATGGACGGCGGTATCCTCGTGGTGGCCGCCACTGACGGTCCCATGCCCCAGACCCGTGAACACATCCTGCTTGCCCGTCAGGTGGGCGTGCCGCAGCTGGTGGTCTTCCTCAACAAGTGCGACCTCGTCGATGACGAAGAACTGCTTGAACTGGTGGAACTGGAAGTGCGCGAACTGCTCTCTTCCTACGACTTCCCCGGCGACGACGTGCCGGTGATCCGTGGTTCCGCTCTGAAGGCTCTGGAATGCGACGATCCCAATGCGCCTGAAGCCAAGTGCATCATCGACCTGCTGCAGGCCTGCGACGACTTCATTCCCGAACCGCAGCGCGATATCGACAAGCCCTTCCTCATGCCCATCGAAGACGTGTTTTCCATCTCCGGCCGCGGTACCGTGGTGACCGGTCGTGTGGAACGCGGCATCATCAAGGTCGGCGACGAAGTGGAAATCGTGGGTATCAAGGACACCGCCAAGACCACCTGCACCGGCGTGGAAATGTTCCGCAAGCTGCTCGATCAGGGTCAGGCTGGCGACAACATCGGTGCTCTGCTGCGCGGCACCAAGCGTGACGAAGTGGAACGCGGCCAGGTCCTTGCCGCTCCCAAGTCCATCACGCCCCACAAGAAGTTCAAGGCTGAAGTGTACGTGCTGTCCAAGGACGAAGGTGGCCGTCATACGCCCTTCTTCTCCGGCTACCGTCCTCAGTTCTACTTCCGTACCACCGACATCACTGGCGTGATCAATCTGCCTGAAGGTGTGGAAATGGTCATGCCCGGCGATAACAGCCAGTTCATCGTCGAACTGATTGCCCCCATCGCCATGGAAGCCGGTCTGCGCTTTGCCATCCGTGAAGGTGGCCGCACCGTGGGTTCCGGCGTGGTGACGGAAATCATCGAGTAGTGCCATGAGAGTGAACATCATTCTGGCCTGCACCGAGTGCAAACGCCGTAACTACAGCACCGTGAAGAACAAGCGTAATACCACGGGCCGCCTGGAAGTGAAGAAGTATTGTCCTTGGGACAAGAAACATACGGTGCACCGGGAAACCAGGTAACAATTCTTCCGCCGGGGGGATATTCCCCCCGGACGGTACGCAGGGCAGTAGCTCTAACGGCTAGAGCGGCGGTCTCCAAAACCGCAAGTTGGGGGTTCGAATCCCTCCTGCCCTGCCATTTCTATATCTTTGGGTAGGCATCATGGCAAAGAAAGCGGCACAACCTTCCGAGACCAAGGCCGAAAGCGCCAGCAATCCGGTAGCCCGTTTCACGAAATATGTGGAAGACTCCCGCGCTGAACTGCGCAAGGTCACTTGGCCGACCGTCAAGGATACCCGCAAGGCAACCCTTGCGGTTCTGTTTTTCGTGGCGGTCATGGCGGTCGTGCTCGGGCTGGTGGATCTGGGGCTTTCCTCTCTTATCAAGTATATCCTCTCCTGAGGCTTTCCATGAATGAAGTTGTCATCGACGAGAATTCCGAGCTGGGCAAGAAGTCTCGCTGGTACATCGTGCACACCTACTCAGGTTTTGAGCAGCGCGTGCAAAAGACCATCAACGAGATGATCCGCACCGGCCAGGACGAGGGCCTCATTCAGGAAGTTATCGTTCCCACTGAAAAGGTGATGGAGCTTGGCAAGGGCGGAGAGAAGCGTACGACGACCCGCAAGTTCTACCCCGGTTACATCATGGTCAAGATGATCATGACTGACCTTTCTTGGCATCTGGTGCAATCCATCCCCAAGGTTACAGGCTTTGTGGGCGGAAAAAACCGTCCGACTCCCATGCGCGACAGCGAGGCCGAGCGCATTCTCTCCCTTATGGAGAGTCGTCAGGAAACGCCGCGACCCAAATTCAATTTTGATCGCGGCGATGATGTGCGCGTTATCGACGGGCCCTTCGGCGGCTTCAACGGCGTTGTGGAAGATGTCAACTACGACAAGGGCAAGCTGCGCGTTTCCGTTTCGATCTTTGGCCGTCAAACGCCTGTCGAGCTGGATTTCGTGCAGGTTTCCAAGGGCTAGTAAAGATCCGGACGCCTCACCCTGCTTCCGGAGACAAGAGGACAACAGAACATGGCCAAAAAAGAAGTCGCCAAAATCAAGTTGCAGATCCCTGCCGGTGCAGCCAATCCTTCTCCGCCGGTTGGTCCTGCGCTTGGTCAGCACGGCCTGAACATCATGGGCTTCTGCAAGGAGTTCAATGCTCGTACCCAGGATCAGAAGGGCATGATCATCCCTGTGGTGATCACGGTGTACGCCGACCGCTCCTTCACCTTCATCACCAAGACGCCCCCGGCCTCCGTGCTGATCATGAAAGCCGCCAAGATCGAAAAGGGGTCCGGTGAGCCCAACCGCAAGAAAGTCGGTAGCCTGAGCATGGCGCAGATCGAAGAGATCGCCAAGCTGAAACTGCCGGATCTTAATGCCGTCGATCTGGAAGCCGCCGTGAAGTCCATCATGGGCACGGCGCGCAGCATGGGCATTGACGTCAAGTAGGGACTTCCGCTCCCTGGGCGAAACGTTCGCCCGCGTTTGCATCAATTGTACTGCCGAACTCACGCAAGATGAGCTTTCGACAGGAGATAAGACGATAAGGATACTAACATGCCCAAGCATGGAAAGAATTTTCGCAAGGCGCTGGAAGGTGTTGACCTGCAGGAGCGCTTCAGCATCGAAGACGCTGTGAGCAAGTCCCTTGCCGCCTCCTTCGCCAAGTTTGATGAAACGGTCGATGTGGCCATCCGCCTTGGCGTCGACCCCAAATATTCCGATCAAATGGTTCGCGGCGCTGTGACCCTCCCTCACGGGCTGGGCAAGACAGTGCGCGTGGCCGTGTTCTGTAAGGGTGAAAAGCAGGCCGAAGCGAAGAACGCCGGTGCGGACATCGTGGGTGCCGAAGACCTCGTGGCCAAGGTCAAGGAAGGCTGGCTCGAATTCGATGCCGCCGTGGCCACTCCGGACGTGATGGCTCTCGTGGGCCAGATCGGTCGTCAGCTTGGCCCCCGTGGCCTCATGCCGAACGCCAAGACGGGGTCTGTGACCTTCGACGTGGCCAAGGCAGTCAACGAACTCAAGGCTGGTCGCGTCGACTTCAAGGTCGACAAGGCCGGTGTCCTCCATGCCCCTCTGGGCAAGGTGTCCTTCGGCAGCGAAAAGATCCTTGGCAACCTCAAGGCGCTGCTTGAAACGGTCAACCGTCTGAAGCCCTCCGGCGCCAAGGGGACCTACATGCTCTCCATGGCTGTCTCCACGACCATGGGCCCTGGCTTCAAGATCGACATGACCCAGGTCAAGAAATTTCTCGAAGGCTAGTCCTTCGGGAGTTGCCGGATATTTCCGGCAGATATCGGCTAAGGCAAGGGATTTCGAGTCGAAGACGACAGGCAGAGCTTTCTTTAAACATCCTGTCCAGACTATCTTTGGCTCGGCATTCCACACGGCAACCCCCAACGTGAGGAGTATCACGTGGATAGGTCTCAAAAAGCAGCAGTTATCGAGGCGATCAAGGCCAGAGCCGAAAGCGCTTCTTTCGCTGTGCTGACCGATTTCAAGGGTATGACGGTGGAAGAGCTGACGAGCCTCAGGGACAGCCTGCGCAAGGCTGGCGGCGAATACTACGTCGTCAAAAATACCCTGGCTCGGATTGCGTTCACCGGTGGGCCGCATGACGTGGTGAAGGACAAGTTCCATGAAAACTGCGCCATTGCCCTTGGATTCGATGACCCGGTGGCGGTGGCCAAAGCGTTGAGTGATTTCGCCAAGAAGAGCAAGCTCTTCTCCATGCGCGCTGCCAGCCTTGAAGGCAAGGAAATGACTCCTGCCCAGGTTGAAGCGCTGGCGACGCTCCCGTCCAAGGATCAGCTGCTCGGCCAGGTCCTTGGCACCATGAACGCGGTGCCCACCAATTTTGTTTCTCTGTTCGCCAATATCATTCGCGGTATGCTTTATGCTCTCAAGGCCATTGAAGAGCAGAAGGCCAAGGCAGCGTAGGGCAAACAGGCCATACATCAACAAATTGCCAAAGATTTCAGGAGAATACCATGTCTGACGTGACCAAAGAACAAGTTGTCGAGTTTATCTCCAACATGACCGTTCTGGAACTCTCCGAGTTCATCAAGGAACTGGAAGAGAAGTTCGGTGTTTCTGCCGCTGCTCCCGCTGCCGCCATGGTGATGGCTGCTCCCGCTGCTGGTGGCGCCGCTGAAGCCGCTGAAGAAAAGACCGAATTCGACGTCATCCTGAAGGACGCCGGCGCCAACAAGATCGGCGTCATCAAGGTCGTTCGCGCTCTTACCAGCCTTGGCCTCAAGGAAGCCAAGGAAAAGGTGGACGGCTGCCCCTCCACCCTCAAGGAAGGCGTTTCCAAGGAAGAAGCCGAAGAAGCCAAGAAGCAGCTCACCGAAGCTGGCGCTACTGTCGAAATCAAGTAGTTGCAGTTCGCTTTCTTTGCTTTTCAAGGGTGGGGTTTTCCCCACCCTTTTTTATTTTTTGCTTTCGGTGTATATGCAATCTGTATATTCTGCCGATGATACTTGGAGAAAGCAATCATGCCGGCTAGCGGTATGTGTTTTTTACCGTCTTACGAGGAGATACATGCACGAGCTGCCGCATGACAATGATCTGGACCGTTGGATGTGGACCTGCTGCGCGGCGGCCCTTCAGGCTGATATCGCCTCCTGGCGCAGGCGCAATACACGTCTGCTGGAGATAAACTGCGGTAAAGGGCTTTGCTTGCAAATGCTCTGGGAATGCGGCTTCGATGTGACCGGTACTGCTGCTTCTCCAGATGAGCGTAGTGCTGCCGCCGCCAATGCGCCGTACGGTACCGAGATTCTCGCAGCTTCGGATGATGATATCCCTGTGGAGACGGATGCTTTCGACTGGGTCATCCTGCATCTTGGCGAGCATGATGCGGCGCAGATGCGCCAAGCTGTGAAGGAAGCGGTGCGGATAGCGTCTCGCGGCGTTGTGATCAGTTTCTGGAACAGGAGTTCGTTGCTTCGTGCGCTCCATGCGTTTGGATGGAGCCGCATTACGTTGCCGTGCAGAGGTCTCTATGTCTGGCAGGTGTTGGCAGCTGTTCGGGATCTTCCCTGCAAGAAGCGTCTGAACGGCTGTTTACCGCTGCCCCTCGTTTCCGGCCTGTTCAGCTTATTGGGCGGTGCCGGACGCATTTGTACGGCTTTGCTTGGAGCTTGGACCCTGCTCCGTATCAATTTGGATCCTGCGGCCAGCGGTACGCCCCTTGGTTTGCGGACCGGGCATACCGGTCCTCTTGCGCAGGGGGCCGCTGTGATGGAATGCCGCGCTGGCGGCAAGAACTGAAAAAGGATGAATGCTATGTCCCTGAAGGAAAACCTGCTGAAGGCCAAGCTTAAAATCGCGCTTGTGGCATTGGTCATTGCGTTGGCTTACGGCGGCTGGGAAGGCTGGAAGCATTACCAGTATCTCCAGAGCAGTCAATATGCCTTTGATATGCTGAGAGACAACCTCAAGAGCATTGATGAAGAGCAGCTTTCGGTCCAGGTGAATTTTCCTGCGATGAACCAGCGCATTGCGCAAAGCATTGCGGAATTTTATCCTTTCATCGAGCAGGGGGCTAACCAGCAGCAAGCGATCATGCAGCGACTGCAGACGTATCTGCAGGAGCGTCTCCTGGCGAAGGAGAGGGGGAAGCAGCGCGAACTGACGCCTGAGGAAGCGCTTGAGCAGCCTCTTGAGATCTTGCCGCCGGATTTTGTGAAGCAACTGCAGCACAGTCTTGCGCTCAATACCACTGGGACGGGTGACCCCAATCTGGCCTTTGTCTCAGCTACGCTTCATCATCCCCAGTTTGATAAAGATTTTAATCTGATTTTCCTGCTGCAGCGTACTCCGTCCGGCTGGGTCATTACGGACCTTCCCAATGCCCGCGAGCTGGTTGCCCAATTCCGGGAAGCTCAGCTCAAACGAAATGAAGCCAAACGGCTGCAGCTGATTAAGAAAAACGAAGTGACGCAGCAGCGCATGAACGCGACGCTTCCCATCCAGTCCTGTGAAGCTGCAGCGGGCGTGATTTCCGACAACAAGACGCTTTTGGTCCGTGTCATCGTCATGGGCCGCAATGCCACGGCTGAACGCGTCAACGGCTACAGCCTGCACGTGACGATACTCAGCGAGTCGGGAAAGCCCATCCTTGACCGGTATCTCGATAAGGCGGCGCCGCTCCAGCCCGGTGAGCCTTTCAAGCAGGCCTGGACCATCGAGATGGCTGCCGATTCGGAGATCGGCAAAGCGCTTCTGGCCGGTGGCAAGCTGAAGTGTTTGACGCGCTGGCAGACCGTCGCGCTGAACAGTGGTGACGTTCTGTACATTCGCGAGGTCAAGCAGATCCCCGAAGATTTCAAATAGACTGCGGCCAGGCATCCCCGTTGCTTGTCGTTTGAAAAGCCTCCATTGCCAATTTCTGGTGATGGGGGCTTTCATTTTGCCAGAGTCAAGGTTGCATGGACTGGTATATGAGCGTGTACGGAGGTCTTATGCACCTGTAACCATTGCAGGCGCTGCGGACCTCTGAGTGTCCGAGAAATGCCCGTAGGGAATACATCATGACAGATACAGCACAGTGTGGGTGACGTGTTCAGCACATGACGCATGGCTGATTCCTTGCAATGCATCCGGCTACCTACCGGACCCGTCTCAAAAATGGTGGTAGTGGAGCGCGCTTCCGGGCTGAGCTCACAGAGGTGGGACACGTTCGGGTGACCTTGCAAAAAGGTCAGCAGCATGTCCTGCCTGAGCGTGACTTTGCCGATTTGTCTACGTTGTACTTTCGCCGTGAACAAGGTGAGGCTGTCACAGCGCGAGCGAAGGCGGTTAGCCATTACAGTATGTATTTTTGGGGGGTATCTACTGGTGCCTTGTACGAAAGGTCGTTCCCGGGGGTGGAAGAAAGGAACTGTAAGCCAGGAGTGTACGTCTGGCGGGAAAAAGGAATGGATCACACCACACATGCAAAAAGGCGGTCGGAAGTTTCCGGCCGCCTTTATTTAGCTAGTCCACTTGTTACGCGCGACTATTCCTGAGGATTGTGCTCGATATTCTCGGGGATCTGGATCATATCCACGAGCAGGGGCTTGAGGAAGGACCACTTGATGTTGTGGACTTCATACTCTTCCATCATGTCACGGATGGCGTCCCAGCAGTTGTGGCACGGGGCGATGACCAGCTCGGCGCCCGTGTCCTGGATCTGCTTGAGCTTCATCTTGAGGCCCACATTGCGCTGCTTGCGGTACAGACCCACGCCGTTGAAACCGCCACCACCGCCGCAGCAGTAGTTATGGTCACCGCAGGAAGACATTTCCACGAAATCCTCGGCAATGTAACTCATGATCTCGCGGGTGTACTTACCCAGACCATTGTTGCGCACATAGTTGCAGGAGTCCTGCAGCGTGCAGCGCACCTTGATCTTCTTGGCGGGATCGATCTTGAGCTTGCCGGTACGCAGAGCCATGGCCACCCATTCCACATAGTGCATGAACTTGACCGGCGGATCGCCGTCAGGCTGACCGGCCCAGTAGGGGCCTTCCACTACAGTGGCGCGGTGGGCATGGCCGCACTCGGTGCCCACAACGGTCTTGGGACGCAGCTTCTCCACGGACTTGTAGATGCGCTTGACGTTGTTGGCAGCACCTTCCCAGTCACCGGCAAACATGGTGAGGGAGGTGTTTTCCCAGCCTTCACTCGGCACGGTCCAGTTTTCGCCGGCCACATGGAAGAGAATGGCAGCCTTAGCGATATCGTCGGGATAGTGCTTCACTTCGCGGGCATTGAGGATATACATGATGTCCGCGTCTTCCTTGTCCACAGGGATCTCCAGACCAGGCCACTCGTCGGAGTTCTCGTCCACCATCCATTCGCAGGTGTCGAGCCAGTCTTCCTGGCTGACGTCCATCTGCGCGCCGTAGACACGGTGCATACCGGAGCCGATCTTCAGTTCCCACGGCACGAAACCGTGCTTGAAGAGCAGGCCGCGCAGGATGCTGATAAGCACGCCGGTGTCGATGCCGTGCGGGCAGTAGAGCGAGCAGCGGTTACAGCAGGTGCACTGGGACCAGGCGACTTCCATGCAATGGAGCATGAATTCGGTATCCACCTGGCCCTTGCGGCGCACCAGCTCGCCCAGGGTGCTCTGGAACTTGTAGGACGGAACCTGCTTGGGGTCCTGATCATTGGCCTGATACAGGAAGCAGCTTTCGGCGCACATGCCGCAACGGGCGCAAAGGCTCAACCAGGTGCGGGTACGGGAAGACTTGCAGGCCGCTTCCACATCACGGGCAAGGGCTTCCGTATCCACCTTCATCTGTTTCATCTGGGCATAATATTTGGCACCGCCCTTATCCTGCAGAAGCGTATGGATTTCTTCCTTGGTGGTCAGCGGCTTTGGGGTGCAAAGCATTTCAGACATTAGAGGCTCCTTTCAAAGGAAAAGAATGCTGGGATGGCCCTACTACCAGGGGAAAGCGCCGCCACGGGCAGCGCCGCCGCGCTTGATGGCATAGTCCATGCCGATCTGGGCACGGGACATGAAGAACAGCGCGATGTGCGAAAGCTTGGTGAAGGGCGCAAGGATGAGGAAAAGTTCGCCAAAGAGCACATGGGCCAGCATCCAGCCTTCATAATTGCCGCACAGTTCAAAGCGGGCAACGATGCCGGTAAGGAAGGGCATGATGGTCAGGAAAAGGATGAACCAGTCCCCGGCGGTGGTCAGGATGCGCAGCTTGGCCAGACGGATGCGGCGCACGACCAGCAGCACCAGAGCCACGAGGCTCAGGATGCTCAGGAGGTCGGCCAGGTCGGCAGGCAGAGCGGGCAAGGAGATGCCGAACCAGGAGTTTTCAAGGATGACGGTATGCCCGAGCAGGAAAAGGGGCACGAGCACCGCGCCGAAATGGAGCAGGAAGAAGAGGACGGCCGCTACCGGCTGGGCCCGCCAGCCGCGGCTGCCGCCGGGGATGAGCCATTTGATGATGGACGCGAAGATGCCGGGGATGGAGCGATCCGTGTGTGCGCGGTAAGCGATGCGGTCGGCCTTGCCGTCAAGACCGGCTACATAGGCGACCATACGGAAGATGAGACCCAGCGCGAAAACCGCAAGCGACAGGGTAAACAGCGGGCCAGTCACGAAATTGATCATGTGGAGATGCCTCCTGAAGGACGAAAGTTGACTGTGCGTGGATGCGGCTGCTACTTCGCGGCAGCGGCGCCCTGCTGCGCGGCAATGGAGGCGCTGTGGCAGGTACGGCATTCGGTAAGACGCGGGCCCTTGTTGTACTTGATATGGCAGGCCGTACAGGTCTCGTGCATGTAGGCGACCTTCTTGCCTTCCGGCTGGGCGTTCACATCAAGGAACTGGTCGGGGCTGTCGTCGCGGTGACAGGCGGAGCAGTCTTCCTTGACGTACTCCACATGCTTGTCGTGAGTGAAAAAGACCTTGGGCATCTTTTCACCGCTGATGCCGGTGCTCTTGAAGGGGATGAACTCCTCGGCCGTGGCGCCGGAAGGCAGGGCAAGGCCCAGCGTCAGCAGGCACGCGGCACACGCCATAACCATCTGTTTCGTGTTTGGGGCTTTCATACAAGTCCTTGTCAAAGGGGCTGAAAATTGTAGCCGGACGGCCCATGCCGCCGCTGGAAGCACGCTGCATCACCGGCGTGCGGTCCAGTACCCGCCAGGTTCCATCGCATCCTGTCCCTGATTCCCCGCCGCAACAGCAAATAGGCAAGGCCGGAGGCGTTGCCGAAAACTGTGCGAAACCATGCTGCGGGAAGGCCGAAAGGCACCCGCAGGAACAGCGCTCCTGCGGGGAGTTGCAAAGACATGATACGTCTTGCCTATAGCATAGGGAAGGCGGCTAGGCAAGCATCTTTTGCCCGGCAAGAGGATGTTGCCGCCCAGGCACGGCAGGCTTTGATCGGCAACGGCGAGCCGCTGCGTGAAGGACGCAAAAAAGCCCCCGGCTGTGCCGGGGGCTTAGTCTTTTCTGGGAAGGGCTAGGAACCGAGATCCACGAGCACGGGATTCTCTTCCAGATCCTCCAGGAACTTGTCGGGCCGTTCCCGCTGATCGGGCACGACGATGTCGCCGTGCACGTACTCGCGGTAACCGGTACCGGCAGGGATGAGGCGGCCGACGATGACGTTTTCCTTGAGGCCGCGCAGATAGTCCATCTTGCCCTTGAGCGAGGCTTCGGTCAGCACCTTGGTGGTTTCCTGGAAGGACGCCGCCGAGATGAAGGAGGACGTGGTCAGCGAGGCCTGCGTGATGCCCAGTACCAGCGGTTCCGCCGTGGCGGGCTGGCGTCCTTCGGCCATGACCTTGGCGTTTTCGGCCTTGAATTCGGCCTTGTCCACCTGTTCGCCCACAAGGAAGCTCGTGCCGCCGGAATCCAGGATGGTCACCTTCTTGAGCATCTGGCGCACGATGACTTCGATGTGCTTGTCGTCGATGCCCACGCCCTGGAAGCGGTAGACTTCCTGGATCTCGTCCACCAGATAGCGGGCAAGATACTTTTCACCGCGGGTGCGCAGGATATCGTGCAGTTCGGGATAGCCTTCGGTGAGCGGATCGCCCGCCTCCACGAAATCGCCGTCCGTGGCGGTGATATGCTTGCCCTTGGGCACGAGGTATTCCTTGGCCTCACCGATCTCCGGCGTCACCACGAGCTTGCGCTTGCCCTTGGATTCCCCGGCATAGGTGACGGTACCGGAGATCTCCGAGACCACGGCCATGTCCTTGGGCTTGCGCACTTCAAAGAGCTCGGCCACGCGGGGAAGACCGCCCACGATGTCCTTGGTCTTGGACGTTTCGCGGGGCTTGCGGGCGATGATGTCGCCGGCCTGGATGGTCTCACCGTCCTTGACCATGATGATGGAGCCCACCGGCAGGCTGTAGACCGCCGCCGTGTGGCTCGAGGTGCGCATCTTGACGTTGCCTTCGTCATCGCAGACCGATACGGACGGACGGAAGTTGGTGGTGCGGTATTCCATGATGGTCAGGGAAGCCTGACGGGTCACATCGTCCACCTTTTCCTGCACGGTCTTGCCGTCCACGATGTCGGTAAAGCGGATATTGCCGTCCACTTCGCTGACGAAGGGTTCGTTGAAGGGGTCCCATTCGGCCAGCACGATGCCCTTGGTCACTTCCTGTCCGTCCTGCACGTTGAGGCGTGCGCCGTTGGGCAGGATGTACTTCTCACGCTCGCGGCCCTGCGGGTCCACGATGGAGAGCTGGCCGCTCTTGCCGATGACGAGCTGGACGCCGTCACGGTTGGTGACGGCCTTGACGCGGTTGAAGATGACCCGACCGGCGTTGAGCGCCTCGAACTTGTTCTTTTCGATGGTGCTGGAGGCCGTACCGCCGATGTGGAAGGTACGCATGGTGAGCTGGGTGCCCGGCTCACCGATGGACTGGGCCGCGATGATGCCCACGGTCTCCCCGATGTTGACCAGATGGCCGCGGGCCAGGTCGCGCCCGTAGCAGAGCGCGCAGATGCCGCGCTCGGACTGGCAGGTCAGCGGCGAGCGCACCATGATGGAGGACACGCCGTGCTGTTCGAGGATCTGCGCCTCATTCTCGTTGATGAGGGTGTTTTCCGGCAGCAGGACCACGTCGGGATTTTCGGGATCATAGACAGGGTAGAGCAGCACACGCCCGATGGCACGCTCGGACAGGGGCGTCTTGATGTCGCCGCCGTCCTTGAGGTGGGTGAGTTCCACGCCGTCCACCGTGCCGCAATCGTGCTCGGAGACGATGACATCCTGCACCACGTCCACGAGGCGACGGGTCAGATAACCGGAGTTGGCCGTCTTGAGAGCGGTGTCGGCCAGACCCTTGCGTGCGCCGTGGGTGGAGGTGAAGTACTGCAACACCGACAAGCCCTCACGGAATGAGGAGGTGATGGGCGTTTCGATGATTTCCCCGGAAGGCTTGGCCATGAGACCACGCATACCGGCGAGCTGGCGCATCTGGTCCTGGTTGCCTCGCGCGCCGGAGTTGGACATCATGAAGATGGGGTTGAAGCTCTGGTTCTTTTCCTGACGTCCGGTCTTGGGGTCGGTAAGGATATCGTAGGAGATCTCCTTGGTCATTTCCGCGGAAACGTCCTGCGTGGCCTTGGTCCAGACGTCCACGACCTTGTTGTACTTTTCGGTACGGGTGATGATACCGTCCCGGTACTGGCGTTCGATGTCGTCCACTTCCGCCTGCGATGCGGCCAGGATCTCCTTCTTGCGCGCCGGGATGGTGAGGTCCTTCACGCCGATGGTCACACCGGCGCGGGTGGCGAACTCGTAACCCATGTCCTTGAGGCGGTCGCAGAGGATGACCGTGGCCTTGATGCCGCACTGGCGGTAGGCAGCGCCCACGAGGCGGGCGATGTTCTTCTTGGTGAGGATGAGGTTCACATGCTCGAAGCCCAGTTCGGGGGGCAGGATGTTGCTCACCAGCACGCGTCCGGGCGTGGTGTCGTAGATCTTGCCGTCGGGCATACGCACCCGGATGCGGGCGTGCAGGGAGACGGAACCGGCGTCGTAGGCGGCTTCCACTTCCCACGGGCCGCAGAAGGTCATGCCTTCGCCTTCCTCGAAGCTGCGTTCGGCGGTCATGTAGTAGAGGCCGAGCACGATGTCCTGCGAGGGCACGATGACCGGGCCGCCGTTGGCCGGAGAAAGGATGTTGTTGGTGCTCATCATGAGCACGCGGCACTCGATCTGCGCCTCCACGGACAGCGGGATGTGCACGGCCATCTGGTCGCCGTCGAAGTCCGCGTTGTAGGCGGAGCAGACCAGCGGATGCAGACGGATGGCCTTGCCTTCCACCAACAGGGGCTCAAAGGCCTGGATACCCAGACGGTGCAGGGTCGGAGCGCGGTTGAGCAGGATGGGATACTCCCGCACCACTTCGGAGAGGATGTCCCAGACCACCAGTTCCTCGCGCTCCACCATCTTCTTGGCGCTCTTGATGGTGGTGGCGTGGCCGCGCTTCTCCAGCTCCGAATAGATGAAGGGCTTGAAGAGTTCCAGCGCCATCTTTTTCGGCAGGCCGCACTGATGCAGCTTGAGGTAGGGGCCCACGGTGATGACCGAACGGCCGGAGTAGTCCACGCGCTTGCCCAGCAGGTTCTGACGGAAGCGGCCCTGCTTGCCCTTGATCATGTCGGACAGGGACTTGAGGGGACGTCCGTTGGTGCCCGCGATGGCACGACCGCGACGGCCGTTGTCGAACAGGGCGTCCACGGCTTCCTGTAACATGCGCTTTTCGTTGCGGATGATGATCTCCGGCGCGCCCAGCTCCATGAGCCGCTTGAGGCGGTTGTTGCGGTTGATGACGCGACGGTAGAGGTCGTTCAGGTCGGAGGTGGCGAAGCGGCCGCCGTCCAGCGGAACGAGGGGACGCAGTTCCGGCGGGATGACCGGAATGACTTCCATGATCATCCATTCGGGCTTGTTGTTGGATTCGAGGAAGGCCTCGACGATCTTCAGCCGCTTGGTGATCTTCTTTTTCTTGGTCTGGCTCTTGGTGGTCTCGCCTTCCTCGCGCAACTCGATGCGGAGCTTCTCGAGGTCCAGCTCTTCCAGCAGCGAGCGTACGGCCTCGGCGCCCATGCCCACGGTGAGCACGTCGTCGGTGCCGTAATGATCCAGGATCTGGAGGTACTGGTCCTCGGAGATGACCTGCTGCTTCTGCAGGTTGGTCTGGCCGGGATCAAGCACGATGTAGGAATCGAAGTAGAGCACCTTTTCCAGATCGGCCATGGTCATGTCCAGCAGGGTGCCGATCTTGGAGGGCAGGGTCTTGAGGAACCAGATGTGGGCAACAGGCGCGGCAAGCTCGATGTGGCCCATGCGCTCGCGGCGCACCTTGGAAGCGATGACTTCCACGCCGCACTTTTCGCAGACGATGCCGCGATGCTTCATGCGCTTGTACTTGCCGCAGTTGCATTCGTAGTCCTTCACGGGGCCGAAGATCTTGGCGCAGAACAGGCCGTCCCGCTCCGGCTTGAAGGTGCGGTAATTGATGGTTTCCGGTTTCTTCACTTCGCCGTAGGACCATGCGCGGATGGCTTCGGGCGAAGCGATGGAAATCTGGATGGCTTTCAGGTTGCGGATGTTGGTCACGTTGGCCGACGTGCCGCGTACGGTGAAGAGATCGTCCAGGCTCATATAGCTACCTTGCTTGTCAAAAGCTCGTTACAGTCCTTGCCTCTGTCCGGCGGATGGCCGGCAGCTACTCGTCCACTTCCTGCTCACGCATGAAGCCGACGCGCTTGGGCTTTTTCTTGCCTTCTTCCTCGTGCAGGGTCACGTCGAGGCCCAGGCTCATGAGTTCCTTCACCAGCACGTTGAAGGACTCGGGCAGACCGGCTTCGAGGAAGTTGTCGCCCTTGACGATTTTTTCGTACATCTTCACACGGCCCGTCACGTCGTCGGACTTGACCGTGAGGAATTCCTGCAGCAGATAGGCCGCGCCGTAAGCTTCCAGAGCCCAGACTTCCATTTCCCCGAGACGCTGACCGCCGAACTGGGCCTTACCGCCCAGAGGCTGCTGGGTCACGAGGCTGTAGGGGCCGGTGGAGCGGGCGTGGATCTTTTCGTCGACCAGGTGGTGCAGCTTCAGGATATACATGACGCCGGTGGTCACGCGGTTCTTGAAGGGCACGCCCGTACGGCCGTCATAGAGCACGGTCTTGCCGTCATGCGGCATACCGGATTTGACCATCCAGCCCCAGATCTCGTCTTCCGTGGCGCCGTCAAAGACCGGCGTACGGGTCACGATGCCGTTGCGCAGCTTCTTCACCGAGGCGATGAACTCTTCGTCGTCCATGCTGTCCACCAGCTCGTTGATGGCCTCGGAGTTGAACACGTCCTTCACGTCGGCGCGGACGGTGGCCACAGCGGCGCCGGAGTCCACCAGCTCAGCGAGCTGACGGCCGAGCTCCTTGGCGCCCCAGCCGAGGTGTGTCTCCATGATCTGGCCGATGTTCATTCGCGAGGGCACGCCCAGCGGGTTGAGCACGATGTCCACGGGACGCCCGTCGGCAAAGAAGGGCATGTCCTCTTCCGGCAGGATGCAGGAGACGACACCCTTGTTCCCGTGACGGCCGGCCATCTTGTCGCCCACCGAGAGCTTACGCTTGATGGCGATGTAGACCTTGACCATCTTGATGACGCCGGGGGGCAGATCGTCGCCTTCGGTGACCTTTTCGCGCTTGGAGTCGTAGATGCCCTTGAGGTACTCGACCTCCAGGTCATAGGCGCGCAGCAGTTCGGCCACGTTGTCGTTGACTTCCTTGCTCTTGAAGAGCCCGGCCAGCTTCCTGACGGGGATCTGCTCGAGCTGCTCCTCGCTCAGCGCCGCGCCGGCCTCCACCAGCACCTCGCCCTTCTTCTTGCCGGGCACGGTGGTGGCCACCTGCTTGCCCACGACATGGGGCGCGATGAGCGTGCGCGTCCGGTCGGAGAGCGCGCGCAGGTGATCGGCTTCCTTCTGGTCGAGCACGGCGGTCTCGTGGGCCTCGATGGCCAGGGTACGCTCATCCTTTTCGCCGGAGCGACGGTTGAAGACCTTGACGTCGATGACCGTACCTTCCACTCCCGGCGGCACCTTGAGGGAGGTATTCTTCACGTCGCGGGCCTTTTCACCGAAGATGGCCCGCAGCAGCTTTTCTTCAGGGGTGAGCTGGGTCTCGCCCTTGGGGGTGATCTTGCCCACCAGGATGTCGTCAGGCTTCACGGCCGCGCCGATGCGGATGATGCCGCTCTCGTCGAGGTTGCGGAGCATGTCCTCGCTGACGTTGGGGATATCGCGGGTGATCTCTTCCGGTCCCAGCTTGGTGTCGCGGGCCACCACCTCGAAGTCCTCGATATGGACGGAAGTGAAGATGTCTTCCTTGACCACACGTTCGGAAATGAGGATGGAGTCTTCGTAGTTGTAGCCGCACCAGGGCATGAAGGCCACCACGAGGTTTTTGCCCAGCGCCAGCGTGCCTTCGTCGATGCCCGGACCGTCGGCCAGGATCTGGCCCTTTTTCACGATCTGGCCGGGATAGCAGGTCGGCTTCTGGCCGAAGCAGGAGTTCTGGTTGGACTTGTGGTACTTGAGCAGATCGTAGGCCTTGACGCCGCCGGACTGCTTGAACAGCCCGCCTTCATAGGCCACCACGATGCGGTCGGCGTCGGCGTATTTGACCACGCCGTCGGCCGGGGCCACGATGCAGGCGCCGGAGTCGCGCGCCACGTCCACTTCCATGCCGGTACCCACCAGCGGCTTTTCACTACGCAGCAGCGGCACGGCCTGGCGCTGCATGTTGGAGCCCATGAGCGCGCGGTTGGCGTCGTCATGCTCCAGGAAGGGGATGAGCGCGGCGGAGATGGACACCATCTGGCTGGGCGAGATGTCCATGAGGGTCACTTCGTCACGGGAGCGCATCTCCACTTCGCCCTTGACGCGCACGGTGACGAATTCGTCGGCCAGACGGCCGTCGGCGTCGATGCGCACATTGGCCTGAGCCACCACGGCATCGGATTCGCGCGAGGCGTCGAGATGCACGATCTCATCCGTGACGTAACCGTCGCGAATGACGCGGTAGGGCGTTTCGATGAAGCCGAAGTCGTTGACCTGGGCAAAGGTGGTCAGCGAGACGATGAGACCGATGTTCGGGCCTTCGGGCGTCTCGATGGGGCAGATGCGTCCGTAGTGGGAGGTGTGCACGTCGCGCACTTCAAAGCCCGCGCGCTCACGGGTCAGACCGCCGGGACCCAGAGCGGAGAGACGCCGCTTGTGCGTCACTTCGGACAGGGAGTTGGTCTGGTCCATGAACTGCGAGAGCTGGGACGTGCCGAAGAATTCCTTGAGCACGGCCGCGACCGGCTTGGGATTGATGAGGTCATGCGGCATGAGCGTGGAGATCTCCTGCAGGCTCATGCGCTCCTTGATGGCGCGTTCCATGCGCACGAGGCCGATGCGGTACTGGTTCTCCACCAGTTCGCCCACCAGACGCACGCGGCGGTTGCCCAGATGGTCGATGTCGTCGGCGGGGCCGTGGCTGTCCTTCAACTGCACGAGCACCTTGATGGCGGTCAGGATGTCGTGATCGTTGAGCGTGCGGTTCTCCAGCAGACCGTGGAATTTTTCCTCAAGGGTCTTGCCGTCCTCGTTGACGAACTTCTTGTCGTAGGCGGACAGCTCGGCCCCGGCCACCGCCTGCGCGGTGAGGGCAAGGCGCTGGTTGAGCTTGTAGCGGCCCACGGGCGACAGGTCGTAGTAGTCGGGATTGCGGAAAAGATTGTCGAAGAAGCTGGCCGCGATCTCCGCGGTGGGCGGGGAGGAGGGGCGCAGACGGCGGTAGATCTCCTCCTGAGCCTTTTCCTGATCCGCGATGCGGTCCTGCATGAGGGTGTCGCGGATGGAGGAGGAGGTGTCCGTGCCCTTGGTGTGCAGCACGGCGATGCGCCGGATGCCCGCATCCCGCATACGTTCCAGCAGACCGGGAGTGATCTCGTCCGCGGCTTCGGCCAGTACTTCGCCGCTGCCTTCGGCCACCACGTCCTCGGCAAGGAACATGCCGTCAAGGGTGTCCGGGCGCACTTCGATGGTGGGGATGCCCGCCTCGCAGATCTGCCGCCAGCCGCGCTTGGTGATGAGTTTGCCCGCCTTGACGAGGACCGTGCCGTCCGGAGCGGCGATATCGGCGTAGGCATTGTCCTTGCGGTAGAGGTCCTTCTCCACTTCCCAGAACAGGCGGTCGGGATCGGCGAGCTGGTAGTGCTCGCGGGTATAGAAGTAGTCCAGGATGTCCGTCTTGGTCATGCCCATGGCCTTGAACAGGATGGTGGCGGGCATTTTGCGGCGGCGGTCGATACGGACGTAGAGGATGTCCTTGTGGTCGAAGTCGAAGTCGAGCCAGGAGCCGCGCATGGGGATGACGCGGCAGGAGTAGAGCACCTTGCGGCTGGTATGCGTCTTGCCGCCGTCGTGCTCGAAGATGATGCCGGGCGAGCGCTGGAGCTGATTGACGATGACGCGCTCGGTGCCGTTGATGATGAAGGTGCCCTTTTCGGTCATCAGGGGCAGGGTGCCGAAATAGATGTCCTGCTCCTTGATGTCGCGGATGGTCCGGTTGCCGGAGGCTTCATCCATGTCATAGACCACAAGGCGGACCTTGATGCGCACGGGCGCTTCGTAGGTCAGCCCCTTGGAAATGCATTCGGCCTGATCGTACTTGGGCTCCTGAACTTCGTAGCTCACGAACTCCAGACTGGCGGTCTTGTTGAAATCTTCGATGGGAAAGACGGTGTGGAACACGCCTTCCAGCCCTTCATCGGGCTTGCGGTCGGCCTCGGCCACGCCTTCCTGCAGAAACTTCTCGTACGAGTCTATCTGAAGATTGAGCAGGTGCGGGATGGGGAGCGAAACTTTGATCTTGCCGAACTGTTTGATAAGCTGGCCCATGCTGTACCTCAAGTGGGTAGCGGTTGCGCTTCGGTTCCTGACGCCGGGTGGGGTGGCCCCGTGCCGCCGGGCGGACGCACGCTCTGCGGGCGACGTCAGTGTGCCGCTGTCCGAAGCGTAGTTCCCTTGGGTTTCTGGTCAAAGACGCAACAAAGGACAAACGGGCGCACCCCCCTTTACGGGGCGTTCCGTTTGCCTGCCTGAAAAAATCTATGCCGTGCGTGTGCGTTTTGCCGTCGTGACCAGAGTATCCCCCAATGCATTATAGGAATCAATGCTCATAGCCTTAGTTTTTCTTTTTGGCAAGTCTTTTTTTCCCGCAGCCTTTTTGCCGGGCGGCGCGCTTCCGGTCTGCGATCGTGCAGGGAGGAAGGAAAACAAAGCCCTCCTTTTCGGTGTGCGGCGAAAAGGAGGGCGGGCTCTGCCGACTGGAGGCTACCATGACCGACAGGATGCCTTTCAGGAGTTTGCTTATGCCTGGAGCTCTTTCGGGTCGCGTCCTTGCTGTTTGCCGGCGTACGTTTGTGCCAAAACGTTTTGCCGGCGGGTCGTGCGTTCATTTTTCCTGCCGCCGGGCGGGAGGAGGCTCCCGGCGGCAGGGCAGGGATGTCCCCTACTTGCCGTCGGAGCATACGACATGGGGTGCGAACGCCTCGACGAGGCAGCGCGCCAGGATGCGCGTGGGGTCCACGAGGGGGATCCCCCGGAAATCCTTGCCTTCCAGCGCCAGCGGCAGCTCGGTGCAGCCGAGCAGGATGACGTCCGCCTGCCGGGAGCGCAGGCTTTCGGCCTGTGCTTCGATGGCTGCGCGCGCCTGCGCGGTGACAGGCTGGGAGAAGGCCTTGATGCCGAAGTCCGGATCGCTGATGGCATGTTGCAGGGCGTCGCGTCCGGCTTCGTCGGGATAGATGACCTCAAGTCCCGCCGGCTGGAAATGCTGCGTGAATACCTGCGACGCGTAGGCGCCCTGCGTGCAGAGGACGCCGATACGCCGGGCCTGGGGGAAGGTCTTGCGCAGATATTCCGCGGTGGCCGTGATCATGTGGATGAAACGGCCCGTGAAACCGGAGCGCTTCAGGCGCTCAAGGGCCACATCCAGCATGGGCGCGCTGTGCGCCGTATTGCAGGGCATACCGATGACGGTGGCTCCAGCCTGCGCCAGCCGTACCATGATGTCCCCCATGGCATGGCCGGGATTGGTCGGGCTGCTGCCCAGCAGGAACTCCACCCGGGGAGGGATCTCGTTGGGAAAGGAGTAGAGCATGACGGGGAGATGGTCCTGATCCCGGTGGGCAGGGCAACAGTCAAAGATCTTGTGTACCAGATCGAGCCCCGCATAGGGGCCGAGACCGCCGAGGACGCCGATGGAAGGAGGCAGCTGCTGGGTAGACATGTGGGTCGTTCCTGAGGCTGCCGGGACGGCAGCACGCCGTCCCGGCAGGTTGAAAGGCTTATTTGCGGAAGGTGTCAAGATAGGCATACAGGGCCGGGGAGCCGCCGGTGTGCAGGAAGAGCACATTGCTGCCGTCAGCGAAGTGGCCCTTGCGCACCAGGTCGATGAGACCGGCCATGGCCTTGCCGGAGTACACCGGATCAAGCAGGATGCCTTCGGTCTGGGCCAGCAGCTTCACGGCTTCCACCATGCTGTCGGTGGGCAGGGAGTAGCCGGGGCCGACATAATCGTCGAAGGCCACCACCTTTTCGGTGGGCAGGCTCACGCCGGCCCCGATGTAGTCCAGCGTTTCCTGCGCCAGCTTGTGCACGGCCGCTTCCTGCACGGGCTTGGGACGGTTGACGCCGATGCCGGTCACCGGGATGCCCGCATTGTTGCCGAACATGCCCGCGATGATGCCCGCATGGGTCCCGGCGCTGCCGCTGGGCACCACCATGTGGTCGATGTTGATGCCTTTCTCGAAGAGCTGACGCAGCGTCTCCTCGGCGCAGCTCACATAGCCGAGAGCGCCGATCTTGTTGGAAGCGCCGCCGGGCACGATATAGGGCTTTTTGCCCTGCGCCTTGAGCTTGTCGGCCACCTTGCCCATCTCTTCCATCATGTTGCTGCCGCCGGGCACGACGGTGATGCTCTTCACGCCCAGCAGCTGGAAGAGGAAGTTGTTGCCGGAGGCTTCAGGCTTGTAGCTGTCCGTCACGCGCTCTTCGAGGACGAGGTGGCAGTCCAGCCCTTCCTTGACGGCCCAGGAAAGGGTCAGGCGGCAGTGGTTGGACTGGACGGCGCCGCAGGTGATGATGGTGTCGGCGCCCTGCGCCAGGGCGTCGGCCATGACGAAGTCCAGCTTGCGGGTCTTGTTGCCGCCCGCGGTACCGGGCAGGAGGTCGTCACGCTTGATGTAGATGTTGACCTTGCCGCCCAGCGCCTTGCTGAAGTTGGGCAGGTATTCGAGGGGCGTGGGTTCGGTGACATAGCCGCGACGGGGGAACTTGGCGAGATTCATGCTGAAAACCTCAATATCTGGTTAGAGGATGAAAGACAGGGGGCGAAAACGGACTTTACGGCGCACTAGCGCAGGCCCATTTCCGTAACGACCTCGGCAATGATGTCGGCAATGACGTCGCAGTCCTCGACGGTGAAGGTCAGGGGCAGGCGCATGTCGCACATGGTGGCCAGCACGCGCCGCGTGGTGGGCAGGTCGAGCGTGGCCAGATAGGGGAAATACTGCCAGCTGTCATAGGCGCTGGTGAAACCGTTGGGCTCCTTGTTGCCGAACCATTTGACGGAGACGCCGCGTTCGGCGCACTTGGCGATGAAGGTCTCGATATCGGCGTAGCCGGCCTTGGGCAGGTTCCACTGGATGGAGCTGCCCACATAGCTTTCGCGGGGGTCGCGCTGCGGGCAGACGACGCCGGGGATGGCCTTGAGCCGGGCGGCCATGTGGTCATGCAGCACGTTCCAGCGGCGGCACTGCTCGTCGAGGATCTTCAGCTGCGGCAGCAGCAGCGCGGCGCGCAGATTGTCCATGCGCGAACTGAAGTTCGGCGTGACCTTCTTGACCTTCTCGAAGACCGAGACATCCGGGCGGGCCGTGTGCGCGGTATAGAGCATATAGGAGCCGGAGTACATGATGGCGCGGGCCATGACCAGATCGTCATTGGTGATGAGCAGGCCGCCCTCGCCGGAGTTCATGTGCTTGTAGGTCTGGGTGCTGTAGCAGGCCGCGTGCCCGAAGGTGCCGCTCTTTTTGCCGTCCCAGCTGCCGCCCATGGTGTGGGCGCAGTCTTCCAGCAGGATGAGGTCGTGCTTGCGCACCACTTCCATGACCTTGTCCATGTTGGCCATATGGCCGCGCATGTGCGAGAGCAGGAAGAAACGCGCGCCGGTCTTGGCGGCCTTGGCGTCAAGATCCTCGATGTTGATGGTGTAATCATCGGTGATCTCGACGAGTTCGATCTTGCCGCCCGCATTTTCAATGGCGCCGGGCACGGGTGCCAGGGTGTAGGCGTTGCAGAGGACGGTATCCCCGGCCTGGACGCCCAGACTCTTGAGCGCGATATAGAGCGCGCTGCCGCAGGACGCGCAGGCAAGACAGTAGCGGGAGCCCATATAGGCGGCAAAGGCCTCTTCCAGTTCCGCGGCATAGCCCTTTTCGCCGGGCATGGTGTTGTAACGGTGCAGGCGGCCGGTCTGCATGACGCCGAGCGCCAGCTCGATGCCTTCCTGAGGAATGGGTTCCTGCAGGGTGAAATCCTTGGTGAATGTCTTCATGTGAGGCTCCTTGCCGGGTTGCGGCGGCAGGCGGGACACGGCCGCCTGCCGTCATCGTTCGCTGTTTAGTACTTGGGATGTTCGTACACGGGGAAGTCCCACTCCCGGCCGGGATAGAACTTCCGCAGACGCCAGTCGCAGGCGCGCGCATGGCCTTCCATGCCTTCAACGCGGGAAAGACGGGAGGCCGCGCCGCCGATGATGTCGTTCTTGTCCGGATCGATGTGCTGATAGGTGCAGATCTTGAGGAACTTGTGCACATTGAGGCCGCCGCTGTAGTAACCGGCCTTCTTGGTGGGCAGGATGTGGTTGGTGCCGGAGCACTTGTCGCCGTGCGGCACGGTGCTGCCCTCGCCCAGGAAGAGCGAACCGAAACAGCGCAGGCGGGTACGCCACCAGTCAAGATCTTTCGCGATCACCTGGATGTGTTCGGGAGCATAATGGTCGCTGACGGAAGCCATCTCTTCGCGGTCGTCGCACAGGACGATCTCGCCGTAATCGCGCCAGGCGCTCAGCGGCACGTCGGGGTTGGGCATGTCGGCGCAGAGCTTGGGCATGAGTTCAAGCACCTGTTCGGCCAGCGTCTCGCTGGTGGTGAAGAGCCAGACCGGCGAATTGTAGCCATGCTCCGCCTGAGAGACAAGGTCGATGGCCACCGTCATGGGATCGGCCGTTTCGTCAGCGATGATGCCGGATTCCGTGGGACCGGCGAACACGTCGATGCCGCAGAGGCCGGAACCGCTCAGCAGGGCCTTGGCTTCGGCCACGTAGGCGTTGCCGGGACCGACCAGGATATTGGCGGGCTTGCCGGTGAACAGACCGTAGGCCATGGTGGCGATGGCCTGTACGCCGCCCATCTCAAGGATGATGTCCGCACCGGCGATATGCATGGCGTAGCAGGTGGCGGGGTCGATGTGCGTGCCGCGCGGCGGGGTGGCGGCCACGATGAAGGGCACGCCCGCCGCCTTGGCCGTGGCCACGCTCATCAGGGCCGAGCAGGCATGGGCAAAGCGGCCGCCGGGCACATAGCATCCGGCCACATCCATGGGGATGATGCGCTGTCCCAGCACCACGCCGGGCGTCACTTCGGTCTCGAATTCATGGATGCTCTCGCGCTGGGCCTTGGCAAAGCCGGAGACCTGCTTGTGGGCGAATTCCAGATCGCGCTTGACGCTTTCGGGGACCATGCCGATGAGTTCCTGACGCTTGGCGTCGCTCAGGATGAATTCCTGATCCCAGTTATCGAACTTCTTGGCCAGCTGGCGGACGGCATCTTCGCGTCCGGCGCGGATCTCTTTCAGCATCTGCTCGACGGCGATGCGGGCCTGCTTGCTGTTGTCTTCAGCGGACTTGGTGGCTTGCTTGATGTAACGCATGATCCTGCTCCTTCGAGATTTATGAATTATTTCATGAAATTTTTCTAGCGAAAAATTTTCCCTTCAGTGAAAAGCAACGGGCGGGCCGTATCGCCAAGCAGCATGTACTGGAGCTGCTCCGTGGAGATGGCCTTGAGCTCGTCTGCGCGGCGGCGGTAGAAGAGGACGCCCAGCACGCACCAGACCAGCAGCAGTCCCCAGGATTCGGCGCTGATGGCGGCGGGGGAACCGGGTACGGCCAGCAGAAAGAAGCTCACGACCGAGATCCCGCAGCCGAGGAAGGCTATCTGCCGGGCGAACGGCAGGGTGACGCGGTCAGCGTGCCGGACGCTGTACCTGTAGGCGGTGTAACAGGTGAAGAAGTAGCTCAGGGCGGCGCTCAGGGCACAGGTGTCCGTCAGCCAGACCAGCACGGGACGGCCGAACCAGGGCGCCAGCAGGGAGAAGAGCAGCACGAAGAGGATGGCGTTGACCGGGGTCTTGTGTTCCGGGTGGATGCGTTCGAACCAAGCCGGGATGAACTTGCTGCGCCCCATGCTGAAGAGGATGCGGGTAGAGGCGATGAAATACCCGTTCATGCCGCAGAAGATGCCCGCCAGCACCGGCACCGCCAGGATGATGCCGCCCCACTTGCCGAAGGCCATACCTGCCACGGCGCCCGTCAGCCAGGGATGATCGGCGGCAAGGAGCTCGGGATACGGCCGGATGATCGCCACGGCGGCCAGTACGAGCGAGTAGAGCACGCAGCCGCAGACGATGGAGATGACCATGAGCATGGTGGACTTGTCGTGGCTGAAATTGAACTCCTCGGCCGTCTGCGGGATGGTGTCGAAGCCCTGATAGAGGAAGGGGGCAAGCGCCACGACGGAGATGATGCTCACGAACAGGCCGTTCTGATCATTGTAGAGCGGCATCAGATTGGTGGAGCCCGCCCCTTCGTCTATGCCGGAGCCGACAGCCAGCGCCACCACCCCGGCGGCCAGCGAGAGCGAGAGCCACAGCTGGACGGTATTGGCGCAGTTGCTGCCGCGATAGTTCATGAAGGCGAAGAAGAGGATGACCAACGAGATGAGGACGATCTCTCCGGCGTACACGTTCCAGCCCGCAATGCTGTAGAGGTGTCCCGTTTCAAAGGCTCCGGGCAGGAGGAAGCGCGTCAGCAGGAGGATGGCCGTCGCATTGAGGGAGATGACGCAGATGTAGCTCAACGCCAGCCCCCAGCCGCACACCACGGCCGCCAGTCGCCCCAAGCCCACGAATGCGTAGGCAAAAGCGCCGCCTGCCACAGGGTAGCCCTTGATCATGATGCCGTAGCACAGAGCGACGATGCACAGGGCAAGACCGCCGACGGCAAGACCGATGAGACTGGCCAGCGGGCCGGAGTCGGGCAGGAAGCGCGTTCCCGGCAGGATGAAGCATCCCCAGCCGATGATGGCGCCTACCGCCAGCGCCCATGCCTGCATGGGCAGGACGGTCTTGCCGAGCTCGTGGCGGTGGTGTGTGTGCTGATGGTCATGCTGCATGGTCTTTCCCCTGTTCGCAAAAGGTTGAGGTGCCATGTGCCCACGGATCACGGAAGTTTTCTGTACCGTTGGTGCTACTCTAGAAGGTCGGCACGAAGAAGTCAATATTTTATGAAATATTTTATGAAAAAAAGAGCGCGTACGCGGGAAAGCCAGGATACATAAGGCATAGCGGTCGTTGGGTAGGGTTGAGAGCGTATTGACCCGCCTTATATGTCAGCGTATATATATCGCATGAATTCTACAAAAAAACAGCGAAATAGTTCGACAAAATCGCACGCCGCCTATGAGATGATCCGCGACATGATCATGAGGGGGGACGCCCTGCCCGGTACGCGCCTCATCCTTACGGACCTTGAACAGCGTCTTGGAGTCGGCCGCGGGCCTATCCGTGACGCTCTCCTGTTGCTGGACAAGTCCGGCCTTGTGCAGAATATCCCCCACAAGGGCGCTATCGTCATGCTCCCGCCGGGGTTTCGCGAGATGAAGCTCATCTATGAGCAGCGTTGCAGTATGGAGCTGGCGCTTGCCGAGGAAGCCATGCTGCAGGCCACCCCCGCCGAGCTGGATGCGCTGGAGGAGACAGCGCGCGAGATGGAGTCCGCCGGAGAGGAGATCTATTTCTTCCATATGGACAGGGAGTTCCATCGACGGCTCTATGAGCTGTCGCGGATGCCGCATCTTGTCGCCGTGGTGGAACATCTCATGGACTTCGTGCAAGCCTTCCTGACCTTGCGGTCCTACTCCGTGGAGCACAAGGAGTTGTTCAACCAGCAGCACGCCGCCATCATTGCCGCCCTGCGCAGCAAGGATGCCGCACTGTTACGGTCCACGCTGGAAAAGAACATCATGATCGGCCTTGAGCTCGTGCATGAGGAAATGAAGCGCTTCCGACGGTAAGACTGCCGGGGCCGTGCGCATTACGTTTTTTGAGGGGGGCAAGTCCCCCCTTGCTTCGTTGTTGATGCCTGTACGTCCATGCGCCCGCAGGGCCTGCCAATACTAGGTAGTGTCGTCAAATTAAAGAGTGTGTTATAATCTCTTCACTTACACTGAGGAGAGACTATATGGCGGCACAT
>NZ_CALVHE010000017.1 GCF_944327235.1 uncultured Desulfovibrio sp. | reverse complement strand
CTTGGCAGAAAACCTCCAGCTTCATGTCTGAGCAGAGGGTGAACAACGTATTGACACTCTACACCTAGAGCATTTTCCGTTTGGAACGCTTCGCGTTCCAACCCATACGGCCTGTCGTTTCGCGGGAAAAACACGGTCATCCCGCTGGGTTTGGGCCGGGAGGCACTATGCCGCCGCCTCGCGCTTTGCCCTTTTCAAAGACAACGCTCTATATGCGCAGCGCCGCCATGCCCAGCTCCAGGGCCTTCAGATTGGCCGCCTGCAGCTTGGCCGGCAGATATTTGCCGATGGCCGCCTCCAGCGCATCCACCCCGAAAGGCAGGATGCCGGACGCGCAGGCCACACTGAGCAGTACCGTATTGCCCGCCTGTGCGGAACCGGCCTTGAGGCCCAGTTCGCGGCAGGGGACGAAATGGCACTGCCCGGCCACACGGCGCGTCTGGGCCTCCACTTCCTCCATGGAAGGATAGTGGGCCCCCCCCAGCGAGACGCTCAGGGGCGGCAGGGGATCGGCGCTGGAAAAGACGGCTCCTCCGGCCCGCAGATAGGGCAGACCGCGCAGGGTCTCCAGCGGTTCAAAGCCCAGCAGCACGTCGGCCTCACCAAAATCCAGCTTGGGAGAACGCCAGCCGCCGAGCAGGAGCACGGACTCCACCACGCCGCCGCGCTGGGCCATGCCGTGCACTTCGCCGGCCACCACGTCAAGACCGGCGTCCATCGCCGTACGCGCCAGCAGGGTCGTGGCCGTCAGCGTTCCCTGACCGCCCACACCGGTAAAGTAGATGCGCATTCTTTTCTGCTTGTCTGTAGTCATGGGAAACCTCGTATTGGACGACGGCCGGGCTACGCGTCGCGGCGTCTGGCCTTGAAGGACTTGGGACCAACCTGCAGGCAGACCATACAGCCCGTGCAGAGACTTTCATCGACGGCAAGCGCCTCGCCGTCCCGGTAGAAGGCGGGACAGGCCAGCGTTTCCAGACAGTGCGCGGCGTCCGGCCCCTGCTCCTTCACCATCGCCACCTGCGGCTGCGTTTTCTTGAGCTGACGGCGGGCATAGAGCGCACAGGGCTCCTCGGCAATGAGCACCCGCACGCCCGACTGCGCGCGCATCTCTTCCAGCGCCGTGGTGACGGCCTTGAGGTTGAAGGCCCTGACCTTGCGGCAGCAGCTCACGCCCATGCCGCGCACGATGGCCTCGATGTCCAGATGCGCGGCGCCCTCGCCCAGCATCTCCTGCACCATGCCCGGATTGGGCTGATGACCGGTCATGGCGGTCGTGCCGTTATCAAGGATGACCACGATGATGTCATGCCGATTGAAGACCGCGTTGGCCAGACCGGTCATGCCGGAATGGAAGAACGTGGAGTCACCGATGAAGGCCACCACCGTCTTGCCGGAAGCCCGGGCAAAGCCGCTGCCCGCCGAGATGGAAGATCCCATGCAGACGAGGAAGTCCGCGCATTTGAGCGGCGGCAGCATCCCAAGGGTATAGCAGCCGATGTCGCTGGAATAATAGGCGTCGTCACCGAAGAGCTGACGCACGGCATGGAAGACCGCCCGATGCGAGCAGCCCGCGCAGAGGTTCGGCGGACGGCCGGGCAGCTCCATCGCCTGAGCGTTGCCGCCCTTGACCGGACAGGGGCAATCCAGGAATTCGGCCAGACGCCGCAGCACGAGCGTGGTGGAAAGTTCACCCAGCTCGGTGAAGCTGTCCGTCTTGCCTTCCAGCCGGGCCTTGCAACCTTCACGCTGGGCAAGGGCGCGCACATCGCGCTCCAGCAGGGCGGGCCCCTCTTCCAGCACCAGCACGCGGTCGCACTGCTCAAGGAAGGCCACAAGGCGCTTTTCCGGCAGCGGCCAGGTCATGCCGAGCTCCAGCACCCGCACCTTGTCGTCCCAGCCGCCGGCCGTCAGCGCGTCGGCAAGATAGTTGCGCGCCACCCCGCTGGCGATGATGCCCAGCCGTGTGGCCGCGTTGCAGGCGCGTTCGGTATTGAAACGGCTGCTTTCGGCAAGGGCGCGGGCTTTTTCCATGATGCCCAGCACCGCGGCATGTCGCTTGCGGGCCACGGCGGGGACCGGCACGAAGCGTCCCGGATCGCGCTCGAAGGGCACCAGCGGCTGCGCCGACGGCAGATCGTCGAACTCCACCGGACCGCGCATGTGGTTCACACGGGTCGTCGTCCGCAGCAGGACGGGCTGCTGCAGCTCTCGCGCCAGCCGGAAAGCCTCGCGGGTCATGTCGCGCGCTTCCTGAGCGGAGACCGGCTCCAGACAGGGCAGCATGGCGGCGCGGGCATAGGCGCGGTTATCCTGTTCGTTCTGACTGGAATGGCAACCGGGATCGTCGGCGCTCAGCACCACCAGCCCGCCGGGCATACCGGTATAGGCCGCGGTGAACAGGGGATCAGCCGCCACATTGAGCCCCACATGCTTCATGGTGACGAGGCTCATGGCGCCTGCCAGCGCACTGCCCGCGGCCACTTCGAAGGCGACCTTCTCATTGACGGAATATTCCAGCCGATACCGGCCCTCACCGCCGAGACGGCGAAAGGTGTCCGGCACTTCGGACGAAGGCGTGCCCGGATAGCAGGAAATCATGTGCACGCCGGCTTCCAGCGCACCGCGGACAATGGCCTCATTGCCAAGCAACAAATGCCGCTCGCCGCGGCATCCGTCCAGCAAGGGATTTTTGCTCATGGCCTCTCCTTATGGCATTTTCAGTTTGAAACGCTTCGCGTTCCAAACCACACGGCCTGTCGTTTCGCGAAAAACGCGGTTTTCCGCTCACGTTGGGCCGGGCGGCGCTGTACTGCCGCCTCGCATCTTGCCTTTTCCAAAGGCAAGATGCGCTAAAAGATGATGTCGGAAATGGATGCGCTCATTCCGCCGACGCTTCCGGGGCGGCGGCGGGCGCGGATCCCTGGCCGCGCAACTGGTCGGCCCGGAAACGGTAGTAGGCCTGATCGTCCTTGTCCTCGCTCTGGGCCAGCCTGTCAAAAGCGGCAACGGCCACATCCGTGCGGCCTGCGGCCAGCGCGGCTTCTGCCTGCATACGCAGGAGAGCGTCCTGCCGCGCGGCGCTCACGCGGCCGGTCAGGGCCTGCAGCACGGCCAGCGCCTCGGAGGCGCTTTCGGGCGTACCGGCATTCATGAGGGCGCCGCACTGGGCGAACAGAGCCGCCTGTCCCAGGCTGCCTTCGCTGTCCAGTCGGGCCGCCTCACCGTAGAGGCGGGCCGCCTGCGTCCAGTCCTGCGATTCCGCGGCGCTCTGGGCCTGCGCGGTCAGCACGGCAAAGCGGATGCCCTCGGGAGCTCTGGCGGCCAGCTCGCCCAGCGCCCTGGTACGCTCTTCCCCCTTGAGGGACAGGGAAAGACGCGCAAGCTCGGCCTGCGCCTCCTCCCGGGCGACTTCATTGCGCCAGTTCCAGATGCCGGCGCCGACCACCACGAGCACGAACAGCCCGACGCCGACAGCGATACGACCGGCATGTCGCAGGATGAATTGCAAAAGCGGCGCGCTTTCGGCGCCGACTTCGGAGCGCAGATCGGTAAGCAGGGTCGGGGAAGGCGTGGGATCGGACTTGGGAAGGATAGGTTGCATCAACGGGCTCCTTTGGCGCAAGATACAGGCGTGACACGCTCCTGCGGAGCGGACACCAAGGAAATAAAGATAGGTCACAAGGGCTGACCTGTCAAAATAATTTGCGCGCAGGCAATGGCTTGCCCTTGACACGCGCTGCGCGTATAATCAAGGAATTCATCCGTTACCGATTGCAAGGGAGATGACGATGACGCTTGCGGAAGAGATGGCCCGTCTGGGCGAACGGGCCCGCGCGGCCTCGCGTGTGGTGGGCAGCGCCGCCCCGGCGGCCAAGACGGCCGCGCTGGAAGAGCTGGCCCGTCTGCTGGAAGAGCGCGCCGACGTGCTGCTGGCGGCCAACGCCCGGGATGTGGAGGCGGCCCGCGCCAGGGGCCTTGATGCCCCGCGCCTGGACAGACTGACGCTGACGCCCGCCATCCTTGCGGACATGGCCCATGCCTGCCGCCATGTGGCCGCCATGCCGGATCCGGTGGGCGCGCTGGACAGCCAGTGGCAGCGGCCCAACGGTCTGCTGGTCGGCAAGATGCGCGTGCCGCTGGGCGTCATCGCCATGATCTACGAGGCCCGGCCCAATGTCACCATCGACGCCGCCATCCTTTGCCTCAAGGCGGGCAATGCCGTCATCCTGCGGGGAGGCAGCGAGGCCATCCAGTCCAACACAGCTTTGGCGCAGATCTTGCAAGAATCTTTGACAAAAGCCGGATTGCCGCCGGACGCCGCCCAGCTGGTCACCAGCACCGATCACGCCGCCGTGACGGCGCTGTGCAAGCTCGACCGCTATATCGACGTCATGATCCCGCGCGGCGGGGAAAATCTGGTCCGCGCCGTTACCGAGGCCGCCACCATGCCGGTGCTCAAGCACTTCAAGGGGGTGTGCCATGTTTTTGTCGATGCTTCGGCCGCTCTCGACGCGGCGGAGGAGATCGTCTTCAACGGCAAGGTGCAGCGGCCCGGCGTCTGCAATGCGCTGGAGTGCCTGCTCGTACATAAGGATGTGGCGGAGCATTTCCTGCCGCGCGTCGCCCGGCGTCTGGGCGGTGCCGGAGTGGAGTTCCGCGCCTGTCCGCAGTCCCTCCCCCTGCTCGGGCCCACGGCGGTCCCCCAGCGGGAAGAGGACCTGGGACAGGAATTCCACGCGCTGGTGCTGGCGGTGCGGGTGGTGGACTCGCTGGATGCGGCCCTTGACCACATCGCCCGCTACGGTTCGCAGCATACGGAAGTGATCTGCACCAACGATCATGCCCACGCCATGCGCTTCATGCGGGAGGCGGACGCATCCATGGTCGGCGTCAATGCTTCGACACGTTTCAACGACGGCGGCCAGCTGGGACTGGGGGCGGAGATCGGCATTTCCACCTCCAAACTGCACGCCTACGGCCCCATGGGCGTTCAGGAGCTGACGACGACGAAATTCATGGTGCTGGGGCAGGGACAGGTACGCGCATAACATGCTCGACAGCCCGGAACAGCGTCCCCCGGGACGCGCGCTGCTGGGCGGCAGTTTCAATCCGCCGCACATCGGGCACTTGCGCCTCGCCATCGAGGTGCGCGAGGCCCTCGGCACGCTGGTGGATTCGCTGGTGCTCGTGCCGTGCGGCAATCCGCCGCACAAACGGGCGGACAGCCTGCTCCCCTTTGCCCTGCGCGCGGAGATGACGCGCGCCGCCGTACGCGGATTGCCCGGCATCAGCGTCAGCGAAGAGGAAGGAGAGCGCCAGGGATATTCCTATACTTGGGATACCCTTTCCCGTTATCGGGAGGATCTGCCGGGGCGGGAGTTGTATTTTGTTATCGGGACCCCGGATTTTGCGCTCCTGCATACCTGGCACCGGGGCCTTGAATTGCCGCGACTCTGCCAGTTCATCGTCGTGGCGCGCGGCGAGCAGACGGAAGAGCCGTTCGTGGAGGCGGCACACCGCCTCTGGCCGGGCAGCCGCGACGTTGCGCCCGTATTGCCGGACAGCCGGTGCATGGCCCTGGCCAGCGGCGGGCTGGCCCACTACCTGCCCCTGCCGTGGCTGGCGGTGAGCGCTTCCCGGATCCGGGAGCGCTGGCTTAGACGACAGAATGTGGATTTTCTGATTCCCCGCGCAGTGGACGAACTGCTGCGCATCCGCCACGCGGAAGTGGCGGAACATTGGAAAAGTGATGGAATGCCATGCTGAATACACCCCCAAAGGAACTGCGCGAAAATATCGCCCGTGCCAAGGGCTATCTGCGCCGCGAAGAGCTGCCCCGCTCCCTGAAGGCCATGGCGACGGCCATGCGCCAGTACTCGGAAGTCAAGCTCACTCGATCCGCACGCGCCGAGATCGACATCCAGCTGGGGGAATTCCTCAATACCCTCATCCGTCATCAGGGTATGCAACACCTTCTCGATCCCAACCACACGGGCAAACCGCGCAAGATCCCCTACCAGCAGGGCAAGGAGCTCATGCTCGCCACGGTGCTGGAAGGACTGGCGCGCATCCTGCTCCAGGAAGTGGAGGACAAGAACCGCCAGGAAAAGGAAGCCCGGCTGGAACGCAAGAAATCCCTCCTCAACAGCGGAGTCAAATTGCTCCAGGAGGGACAATTCGGCAAGGGCCGCGCCTACCTCAAACGCGCGGCCGAAGAATTCAGCGAGGATCCCGATATCCTCGTCCAGGTGGGGCAGCTTCTCCAGACGGCCAAACAGTACGCGGATGCAGGGGAAATCTTTGAAGAATCCATCGAAAAGCATCCGCGCGACGTGCGGGCCTATGTGGGGGCCGTCAATTCCTATACGGCCATCAATGAATTTGAAAAGTGCGAAACCATCTACAACGCCATTTTGCGCACGTTTGGCGGACACCCCAATACCTTCGGCCGCATGGCCCTCATGTATCTGAAATGGGGAAAACGCCTCAAGGCCGAGGAAATGGCCACCCGTGCCTTGCAGGGCAATGCCAAGCAGCCCGAAGCCCTGCAGGTCATGGAAGTCATCGGACACTGATGCCGGGAGCCTCCCAAAACATCACTTGTCAACACGGCTGATTTCGGCTACAAAAATTTTCGGCCTGTGGCTCTGCCACACACATACGAGCGGAGAGGTAGCGAAGTTGGCCGTAACGCGCTCGACTCGAAATCGAGTTATCGGTTAATAGCCGGTACGTGGGTTCGAATCCCACCCTCTCCGCCACATGCGCGTCCGCCCGCCGGGAAACCGGCGGGCTTTTTTGTCGGCATGGCCACTGAGCTTTTTCCCTAAAGCGGATTCGCATTGAGATCGTATCCAATTTCCATGCTGACGCTGCCCTCACACTACGGAAAAAGCGTGATTTTTCCGTGTGTTCGGTTGCGGGGAGTCGTTCTCGCGACTACCCGAGCAATCCACATTTTCAATGTGGAATTGCTCTAACAAAAAAGGCTCTTGCGCGTGGACGCAAGAGCCTGATGCTCATGGTGGGTCGTGCGGGGATCGAACCTGCGACTCTCTGCTTAAAAGGCAGATACTCTACCTACTGAGTTAACGACCCGTTGAGGCCTGATATGTACGCCGGATGAGGAGCCTTGTCAAGCCCTGCCCTCTCAGGCTTTCTTTTCCATCTTGGCCCAGCTGTCGCGCAGGCCCACCGTCCGGTTGAAGACCGGGCGCGCGTCTGTGCTGTCGGCATCCTTGCAGAAGTAGCCGAGGCGCTCGAACTGCACGGTCTGTCCCACGGGCAGCCCGGCAAGGGCAGGCTCCAGCATGGCGGTCACTTCCCGCAGGGAATCGGGATTGAGCGCATCCAGGAAGGTCTGGCCTTCGGGCATGGCGTTGGGGTTCTCCGCGGCAAACAGATGGTCGTAGAGACGCACCGTGGCCGGCAGCGCATGGGCCGCGCTGACCCAGTGGATGGTCCCCTTGACCTTGCGGCCGTCCGGACTCTGGCCGCCCCGGCTTTCGGGATCATAGGTGCAACGCAGTTCCTTGAGCACGCCGTCCGCGTCATACACCGCCTCACGGCAGGTGATGAAGTAGGCGTAGCGCAGGCGCACCTCGGCCCCGGGCGCAAGGCGGAAATACTTCTTGGGCGGGTCCTGCCGGAAGTCGTCCCGCTCGATCCAGAGTTCCCGCGAGAAGGGGACCTGTCGTGTGCCGTAGGCCGCATCTTCGGGATGATAGGGCATATCGAAGGATTCTTCCTGCCCTTCGGGGTAATTCTCGATGACCACCTTCACCGGGTCGAGCACCGCCATGACCCGCGCCGTATGCGCGTTGAGGTACTCGCGGATGCAGAATTCCAACAGAGAATATTCCACGGTGGAGTCCGCACGGGCCAGACCGATACGACGGCAGAAGTCGTGCAGGGCTTCCGGCGGCACGCCGCGCCGCCGCAGGCCGCAAAGCGTGGGCATACGCGGATCGTCCCAGCCGCGCACATGCCCTTCCTGCACGAGCTGTATGAGCTTGCGCTTGGAAAGAACGGTATGCGTGAGGCTCAGGCGGGCAAATTCCATCTGCTGCGGATGATACAGCCCCAGCGTGTCCAGCACCCAGTCGTACAACTCGCGGTTGTTGACGAATTCCAGCGTACAGAGGGAATGGGTTATGCCCTCGATGGAATCCGACAGACAATGCGTGAAGTCATACATGGGATAGATGCACCAGGCGTCGCCCGTGCGGTGATGATGGGCATGGCGGATGCGGTACAGGGTGGGGTCCCGCATGACGAGGTTGGGCGAGGCCATGTCGATCTTGGCCCGCAGCACATGTTCGCCGTCGGCAAATTCCCCGGCGCGCATCCGACGGAAGAGATCGAGATTTTCCTCCACACTGCGATCGCGGCAGGGACTTTCCTTGCCGGGACGGGTGAGCGTGCCGCGGTACTCGCGGATCTCGTCGGCGCTCAAGTCGTCCACATAGGCCTTGCCCATCTTGATCAGCTCTTCGGCGTAGCCGTAAAGCTGTTCAAAATAGTTGGAAGCGTAGAATTCCCTGTCCTGCCAGTCCCCGCCCAGCCAGCGCACGTCCTCGCGGATGGCGTCCACGTACTCGGTATCTTCCTTGGTGGGGTTGGTATCGTCAAAGCGCAGATTGCACAGCCCGCCGAATTCGCGGGCCACGCCGAAATTCAGACAAATGGACTTGGCATGTCCAAGATGCAGGTAGCCGTTGGGTTCGGGAGGAAAGCGCGTGTGCACTTTGCCGCCGAAGCGACCGGAGGCATTGTCATCCATAATGGCGGCGCGAACAAAATCCACGCCGGAACGGGAGGCGGATTCGTCCTCTTCCGGGGCATTCACAGAAAGGCTTGTTTCGCTCATGGCATTCCTCGCAATAGATGAGCGGCCAATATACGCAAGCCGGACAAAGGGGTCAACGCATGGCCCGCGCCGTGCCCGGCTATGCATTGAGGTGGGAAAATGGCTTGACAATCTTTCCGGCAAGGGATAGGGTATTTTTCGCAATGTGCTTCGTCGCATTGGGAGAGGTGTCCGAGTCGGCCGAAGGAGCTCGCCTGCTAAGCGAGTATACGGGCTTAAACCTGTATCGAGGGTTCAAATCCCTCCCTCTCCGCCAGCAGGAAACAAGGCAGTTGGTTTTTACCGACTGCCTTTTTTCGTATCTTCCGACGGACACCCGAACAGCGGCTCTCGCCTTCCATGAGTCGCAGGCCCCGCTGGACGAAGGGGTCGCATGGCGATGGCATCTGGGAAGCAAACGCAGCGGCCGGAATGCTCATGCCGCAATATCCGTTGCTTTCCTGCTACTCGATAAACAGAACGATGCCCCAGGGGCTGTTGACACTATTCATTACTTGCTTGGGGGGAAGAGTCGGGGACACCAGGCCCCTCGCCCCAAGGGGAAGCGGAGCGCGTACGACTAATCCGTCTTATCCATTAAATTATTTATAAAATTTACCTCAACAAACCGTGGAACGTTGCACGGGGCGGCGGCACAGTGCCGCCCGGCCCAAACCAAGCGGAAAAGCCGCGCCTTTCCCGCGAAGCGCCAGGCCGTATGGTGCGAAACGCGAAGCGTTTCAAACTGAAAATGCTCTACAATGACAGGAGAGGAAATATGCAGCCCATTGAAGAAAGAAGACGTGACCCCTTTATTACAGAAGAGGCCTATGCAGAGTGCCAGGAAAATACCGAGACCATGTTTACCAGCGAAAAGTTTGTGGAAGATCGTGCCCAGATCGACCCCAAATATGGCCCGGATAGCGCACGCCAGATCAGTTTTTGGCGTGTATACAGGCTTATCCAAGGCGCATGGATGAGCTATTCCGCCGGGGACCCTCTGGTCGGCCTGCGTGAGCGCGTGAAATATATCTTGGAAGATCTGCAACGCCATAAAGAAGCCTTTCCGGAAAAGAGTTTCAAACTCTGGGAGCCGGACGCCTACTACTACACCATGCTGCTCACAAGCTGGGCAGTGCTGTTCGATCTGCCGGAATGTCTGGATATCCTTGCCGGGTATGTCATCCGGGACCCCAAAGACGGCGAGGACCGCTTCGTCTCTACCCTGTTCCATACTCTCGGCATACCCGATTTTCCGGGAAAACAGGCGGGGCTATTGCATGAAGACCCCTATGGCATTTTGTATGACTCCCTCACAGGGAGCAAGGAAGACCAGCAAAACGCCATGAAAGCGTATCTCAAGCGCTGGTACAAGAGCAAAGCCATCAGGGGATGCTTCTGGCGTGAACGGCATTCGCTCAGTCCCTCTGCGCATCTCGGCTACTGGGCTTTTGAGACCGGTATGCTGACCATCATCAATGATCTGGACGACAGCGGCTACCGCGACATGCCCTACTACCCGCGCGACATGGTGGACTACTGCAGGGAACAGGGCTGGCACAAGAAAGTAGCGGAAAGAGTGCAGGCCATACGCGATACGCGGAACGGAGATCCTCAGACGCTGGGAGGAAATATGCAGCCTTTTGAAACAAGAAGACGTGATCCCTTCATCACCGAAGAAGCTTATGCAACGTGGCTGAAAAACACTGAGAGCATGTTCGCCGACACGACCTATGTGGAAAGCCGTGACCAGATCAAGCAGGTCACAAATGATCCTGCCGCCGCACGACGGGTCAGCTTTTATCGCGCCGAGAGCTTTATTGAAGACGTCTGGGCACGCTATTCCGCCGGGGAATCTCTGGGGGGCCTGCGCGAACGCGTGAAATACGCATTTGACGAATTGCAACGGCATAAAGATGCCTTCCCGGAAGTGAGTTTCAAGCTCTGGGAACCGGACGCCTATTACTACACCATGCTGCTCACAAGCTGGTCAGTGCTGTTCGATCTGCCGGAATGTCTGGATATCCTTGCCGGGTATGTCAGCCGGGACCCCAAAGACGGCGAGGACCGCTTCGTCTCTACCCTGTTCCATACTCTCGGCATACCCGATTTTCCGGGAAAACAGGCGGGGCTATTGCATGAAGACCCCTATGGCATTCTGTATGACTCCCTCACAGGGAGCAAGGAAGACCAGCAAAAAGCCATGAAAGCGTATCTCAAGCGCTGGTACAAGAGCAAAGCCATCAGAGGATGTTACTGGCGCGAACGGCATTCGTTCAAACCATCCATGCATCTCGGCTACTGGGCCTTTGAGGCCGGTATGCTGACCATCATCAATGATCTGGACGACAGCGGCTACCGCGACATGCCCTACTACCCGCGCGACATGGTGGACTACTGCAGGGAACAGGGCTGGCACAAGAAAATAGCGGAAAGAGTGCAGGCCATACGCGATACGCGGAACGGAGATCCTCAGACGCGGGAAGGGGATATGCAGCCTTTTGAAACAAGAAGACGTGATCCCTTCATCACCGAAGAAGCTTATGCGGGGTGGCTGAAAAACACTGAGAGCATGTTCACCGACACAAGGTTTGCGGAGGACCGTGAGCGGATCAAGAAGGACAAAGCACATGACCCTGACGCCGCACTTCGGGTCAGTTTTTATCGCGCCGAGTGCTTTATTGAAGACGTCTGGGCACGCTATTCCGCCGGGGAACCTCTAGGGGGCCTGCGCGAACGCGTGAAATACGCCTTTGAAGATTTACAGCGGCATAAAGTGGCTTTTCCGGAAGAAGATTTCAGGCTCTGGGAACCGGACGCCTATTATTACACCATGCTGCTCACAAGCTGGTCAGTGCTGTTCGATCTGCCGGAATGTCTGGCTATCCTTGCCGGGTATGTCAACCGGGACCCCCAATACGGTGGGGACCGCTTCGTCTCTACCCTGTTCCATACTCTCGGCATACCCGATTTTCCGGGACAGGCGGGGCTATTGCATGAAGACCCCTATGGCATTCTGTATGACTCCCTCACAGGGAGCAAGGAAGACCAGCAAAAAGCCATGAAAAAGTATCTCAAGCGCTGGTACAAAAGCAAAGCCATCAGAGGATGCTACTGGCGCGAACGGCATTCGTTCAAACCATCCGTGCATCTCGGCTACTGGGCCTTTGAGACCGGTATGCTGACCATCGTCAATGATCTGGACGACAGCGGCTACCGTGACATGCCCTACTACCCACGCGACATGGTGGACTACTGCAAGGAACAGGGCTGGCACAAGAAAATAGCGGAAAGAGTGCAGGCCATACGCGGAGAGTGAGCACGGCAAGGCGGGCTGGACGGCGATAGGCCTGCGCGTGGCGAGACGGTCAAGCACAGCGCCATCCGGCCCAAACCAAGGAAGAAAACCGCGTTTTCCCGCGAAATGCCAAGCCGTATGGTTTGAAACGTGAAGCGTTTCAAACTGAAAATGCCCTATGGACTGTTAACACAAATTCCACAAATAATTTCAACAAATAAGACAAATAGGGCGAACACCCTGCGCTTGCCTTTGGGGCGGGATGCCTCGTGTCCCAGACTCTTCCCCGGTAAAAGCGCGCTGGGGAAGGGATGGGGGGCTTGGGGGGAAGGGAACCCCTCCAGCGCAGGCGGAGGGGTTCCCCTTCCCCCCAGTCGGCTGTGACCGTTAGGCGACGCAGGGGCCTTACGGGCATCGACAGCAGAGCGAGGGGTTCCCTTCCCCCCAAACAGAAAACGAATAGTGCTGACAGGCCCTAGCGGGCGGGCGTCATCTGCTCAAGCCGAGCAACCACCTGCGGTGTGCCGTTATAGGTGCTGGAGTGGCACACCGCCTCCAGCGCGTAGATCCACGGCACGTGCAAGGCCAGCACAAATAAACCGGCACACGCTTGCAGGAAACACCGCCTCCTCGGCCTCCGGGCCATGTCGAGCAAGTCTTTATCCAGTTCCGACAACTCGGTCTGATCGCCAAGGCGCTGGATGATGGCAGTTTCCGCCTGGCGGACCTCCTGTGCAAGCTGTTCGCCGCGACACAGGCGGCTGACCACCGCCGCCGCCAGTGCGGCGCCTATGCACAGGAGGGTATTGATGCCGTAGAATTCCAGCAACATCATGAAATTTACGGAAATGGGCACACCCAGCAACTCAGCTGCTTTGAAGCCCATAGTGGAGATAGGGGCCAGCAAGGCCGAGCACAGCACCACAAAGCCGAGCTCCCTGGCAAAAAACCAACCGATGAGCAGGGCGCACAGGAGCAACGGGTTGTTTATGGCCAGCGCGCAGAGGAAATCCCTCTCGATCTGCTCAAGCCGGGCAGAGGGCAGGGCGGCGTCCATCTGGCTGTACAGACTTTCCGTCACCACAGCTTCCGCCGTTACGGCATCGCCGCGTACCGCCCGCTGGGCAAAGAAAAACAGAGGGACACCCTCATACGCCGCGGTGACCGCCCAAGCCTGTACCATCTCCCGGCGGCTCGCCGGTTCCACCACCTTCGCCAGCCATATGCGGCGCAGCAGCGCGTCATCGGAGCTGTCCGAGACCACGGTCACAGAGGCAGACCTCCACTGTCGTCGCAAAAGCTGCTCCAGTGCTTTGCAAAATGCCTCCCAGTCGCTTTCGTTCACCATCCGCCCCAACCAGAGTTCCAACGGCCCGGGCCCGGCAAGCGTGCCTTCGTCACTCACGTCCGGCGGAGTATCGCGCCAGCGAAAGCCCACCGTCTCCCCCTCGACCAGCAGAGGCAACGGCGATCCCACGTCCAACTGCCGCGCATCCACGCGGAACCAGGAGGCGTCCGCGCCAGATGACGTCGAGGCAGTACCTGACGCTGCGGACTCCTCGTGCCGCAAAACGGAAAGCAACTCCCGACGAAAACGATCCGCCTCACGGGCTTCTCTGGCGTAGGGGGCCGACGCCGAACGCCAGTACACATCCTGCAGGACAGGCAATATGCTCACGTAGACAAATAAAAGGCTTATGATCCCTAGCGGCAAACCACAGTACGAACTCTGCAGCATACACCAGAAGCGATGATAGCGAAGCGAGCAGGCCATATTGAGACTCCATGCCAGTATAACTACATGCACCCACACAAGGCGCGGGCGAAAGCCTGTCGCCAAGCTTCCGCCCGCAGTATTTTTTTGCCTGTCGCAGCCTACCAGGGCCGTTCAGCCGCTTTGAGCCGCGCCTCGATCACGGGCACGAGATCCGGCAGGTCGGCCACGCTGTGCAAAACATAATGCGCCCCGGCCTTGCGCAGCACCTCGGCAAAGGCTTCCTCCTTGGCCGCCAGCTCAGCGGGCGGCATGGCGGCAGCCTCTTCTTCCGTCAGACCGAGCGCATTGCTGGTGCGCGTCACGCCCACGACCCACATGCCGGCGTTGATGCCCTCTTCAATGTCGGCCACCGTGTCGCCCACCTTGATGCAGGATTCCAGCGGATGCACGCCAAGACGCTGACAATTGAGGTAGGCCATCCAGGGCCAGGGACGACCGACGGGCACCTCATCCGAGGTCACGAAAGCGTCCGGCACATAGCCCAGCGCGGCGGCGCGCGGCTCCAGCCGCACGACCATGTCCCGCGTATAGCCTGTGCAGGAACCGATCTTGATGCCGCGGGCTTTCAACGCGTTGCAGGCATCCACACAGCCCGGCACCGGCGTGGCGTAGTCGGCCAGCGTTTCCGGCATGAGTTCCTGGACCAGCGAGTAGATCTTGTCAGTCACGGATTCGTCCGGCAACGCGCCATGCTCCTCCTTCCAGAGAGCGGCGATACGGTCCATGTGCAACATGCAGTGCACATGCTCGCGCTTGTCCTTGCCCATGGGGCCGCGCACTTCCTCCACAGTAGGGACGATGCCGTACTGCTCGAACGCACGCGAAAACACGGCGACCGGGCCGCGGCAGCCGTGGTCCACCGTGGTCCCGGCCCAGTCGAGGATGATGGCCTGCACCGGCCCGGTATAGGGTTCGCGCTTCAGAAAGGGCTTCATGGAAATACCTCCTCCGCTGACATGGCCCCCGGCAAGGGATCGCTCCGGAGCGCTCATGCTGGAAAAGCGGTCGTAATGTGGTGTCGATCCTGTCGCGACAGGCATCAGATCCCGCCGCGAAAGCAAGCCTCCCGGCCTCAGGCCGGTAACGATCACATATGAAGGAGCACCAATACTGTGCCCGCTCCCAACCGGTACGCCCCGCCACCTTGGAGCATTTTCGGCTTGAAACGCGTCGAGTTCCAAACCATACGCTCTGCCGTTTCGCGGAAAAAGCGCGGTTTTTCCGCTTGGTTTGGGTCGGGCGGCGCTGTGCCGCCGTCTCGCGGCCTGCCTCTTTCAAAGGCAAAACGCTCCCGTGAGACGCTGCGGACCGGCAAGATAAAAAAGGGCGGGAAAGCCTTCCCGCCCTGAGGGGCGACCCCGCCCGGGGCGGGGTCGCTTGCAGTCGCAATTCGCTTACTTCGCGAAGTGCTTCTTGTCCAGGTGTTCGTACTTGGGCAGGAAGCGGGTGGGCAGAGCCAGAGCGTCGCGGCGGAAGGGCGGGGCCAGACGGGTACCGTCGGTCATGATTTCGATCACGGCAGGACGACGGTTCTTCTTGGCGGCCTCGAGGGCTTCGGCCAGATCCTTCTGGGTGTTGACGGTGTAGCCGTCGGCGCCCATGGCTTCGGCGATTTTCGCGTAGGACTTGGACCAGATGTCCGCGCCCACGAAGCGGTTGTTGTAGAAGTCCACCTGGTTCTTCTTTTCCGCGCACCAGGCACCGTTGTTGTACACGGTGGCGATGACGGGCAGGTTGAACTGGCAAGCGGTGGGCACTTCGAAGAGGCTCATGCCCCAAGCGCCGTCGCCGGCGATGGAGAGCACGGTGTCTTCGGGGCAGGCCAGCTGGGCACCCAGGGCAGCCTGGTAAGCGAAGCCGGTGTTACCGAAGGTCAGGGTAGCGATGTGGCGTTTCGGATTCTTGAAACGCAGGTAGCTGTTGGCGGTGGAGGAGGTGTTGCCGATGTCGGTGGTGGCAATCACGTTGTTGTCGGTCACGAACTTGCCGACCACTTCCAGGGCCTTGCGGGGATGCATACGGCCTTCGATGGTGGGCTCGTTGGCGATCTCGTCGATTTCCTTGAACCACACTTCCAGTTCGGACTTCACGCGGTTGTACACGGAGGTCAGATCGGCGCAGGGCTTGGTGGCTTCACGCAGCTGCTTCAGCAGTTCCACGGAGGCGTCGCCAGCGTCGGCGCACAGGCCCACGGTGATCGGGTGGGTCTTGGCGATGTGCAGCGGGTTGATGTCGATCTGCACGATCTTGGCGGTCTTCGGGAAGTAGTTGATGCCGTCCTGGGGCAGGGTGCCGAAGTAGGACAGGCGGGTACCGATGGCCAGGATGACGTCGGCGTCCTGCATGATGCGCATGGCGGCATGGGAACCCATGTAGCCGATGGGGCCCGTCCACAGCGGATGATCGCAGGGGAAGGCGTCGTTGTGCAGGTAGGTGCAGGCAACCGGGGCGCCGAGGTGTTCGGCCAGGGCTTTCACGGTTTCCACGCAGTCGGCGTCAACCACGCCGCGGCCGGCCACGATCACGGGCTTCTTGGCGGCCTTCAGCACTTCCACAGCGTGCTTGAACTGTTCCGGGTTGCCGATGCCGCCGGGGGCGACGCGGTACTGGCTGGGCTTCAGGATTTCTTCATCCAGTTCGCCGTAGAAGTAGTCGCGCGGGATGTCCACGAGCACCGGGCCACGCAGGGCGTAGGCGCTACGGAAAGCGGTGCGCAGCACGTCGGCGGCGCGCTTGGGATGAGGCACGCGCAGGGAAGCCTTGGTCACGGGTTTGAACAGGTTCCACGTGTCGCATTCCTGGAAGCCGTCCCAACCGATGGAAGCGGAACCGGCGCTGGGGGAGATGATGACCATCGGGGTGTGAGCCATGTTGGCAGTGGCCACGGCGGTCACGTAGTTGGTGATACCAGGGCCGTTCTGGCCGATCACCACACCGGCTTTGCCGGTCAGACGGCAGAAAGCGTCTTCCATGTGGCCAGCGGTCTGCTCATGACGCACGGAGATGAAGTCGATGCCGGCGGCGGGGAACAGGTCCAGCAGGTCCATGTAAGCGGAACCGAGGATACCGCTGACGTGTTTGACGCCTTCTTCCACCAGGACTTCGGCCATCGCCTCACTGGGAGTCATCTTAGGCATAATTAAACTCCTTATGCACACTGTTTATTGTGAACACAACCACGCTTGCAGGGGCAAGCCCGCCGCGTGCGTGGAACCCGAACTCTTCGGTTGTCCCTGACCGGCACAAGGCGTACCGGTCGTGCTCCCACCGGGTGGGAGCTTGGATGACTCTTCATACGACGGAAGCGCGGAACATGTCAACCATCGGGCGAAAAAATGGCTCCAGCTTCTCGTAATTCCACATAAAATTTTTTTTCACAGATTTTTCCCGCGCCTCACGGCAACAGGGCGCTCCGCCATCCTGCCGGAAAGATTGAGCTTCCGTCACGATCCCTGTCGCTCGCCCACACGCTCGAGCAGGGAGGTCAGACACGCGCGCGTATCGGCAAAACCGCGACGCACGGCAGCGTAATCATCAAAGACCTTCGCTCTTCCCCCGGCATAGACGGCCAGCGACGCCGCAAACGCCTCCACATCCAGGGGGTCGTGGGTGATCATGAGGAGGGGGATGCCCACCTCCCGCACACGCTCCGCCAGCTCGCCGCGCAGCCGTTCGCGCAACAGCGGATCCAGCGCGGAAAACGGCTCGTCCAGCAGCAGCAGACGCGGCCGCGAGAACAGGGCGCGGGCCAGTGCCACGCGCTGCCGCTGCCCGCCTGAGATCTCCCCCGGCTTGCGCTCCGCCAGATGGGCAAGGCCGAGCCGCTCCAGCATCTGCAGGGCCTCGTCCCGCAGCTCAGGGTCCGGCCGCCACACGCGCCCGCCGCTGCGGGCGTAGGCCACATTGGCCAGGACGGACAAATGCGGGAACAGGGCATATTCCTGAAACATGTAGCCCAGCCGACGGTCCCGCGCGGGCAGCCAAATACCTTGTGAAGAATCGAACAAAACATCGTCCTGCAAGACGATGCGACCGCCGTCCGGGCGTACCAGACCGGCCAGACATTGCAGGGTCAGGGACTTCCCCGACCCGGAAGCCCCGAAAAGGACGACCGGCCCCCGCCGCAGGGACACGGCATAGTCCACATCAAGACAAAACGCGCTGCCGCCGCCCGCCAGCTCAAGGAAGAGACGCAGCTCTAACATGCCGTCCGCCGCTGGGGGAGCAAGCCCTCACGCTCCGCGCCTCGCGCCTCCCCTCGCGAAAGGATGCCCTCCCGCCGTCGCTGCGGTGACAACGAGCGCGCAGCTCCCTTGCCTCGCCGCAGTCGCACGAGCAACTCCGCTCCGGCCAGCAACCCCATGCACAGTCCCGACGTGACGAGCACCAGCAGGGTGGCCCTGGCGTCATTACCGGCCTGGAAGGCATCATAGATGGCCAGCGCCAGCGTCTGCGTCCTGCCGGGGATATTGCCCGCGAGCATGAGCGTTGCCCCAAATTCGCCCATGCCGCGGGCAAAGGCCAGCATGATGCCCGCAAAGATGCCGCGCCAGGCCAGCGGCAGCGAGATGCTCAGGAAGATGCGCCATTCCCCCGCCCCCAGCGTGCGGGCGGCATCTTCCAGTCGGCTGTCCACCTGTTCCAGCGCGGCCCGCGCCGATTTGTAGATCAGGGGAAAGACCACCACCGTGGCCGCCACCACCGCCCCCTGCCAGGAAAAGATCAGACTTATGCCCGCTTCGGCCAGCCACTGCCCCAGCACGCCGCGCCGCCCCAGCAACAATATAAGGTAATAGCCCACGACCGTGGGCGGCAGCACCAGCGGCAGGGCACAGAACGCATCCAGCACGGCGGGCAATGCGCCGCGCCGCCGGGAAAGCTTCCACGCCAGCAGCAGCGCCCCGAGAGACGAAAAGACCGTCGCCAGGGCCGCGACCCGCAACGACAACAGCAGGGGATCCAGAAGAGGGAATTCGTTCATGCCGTATCCATGACGCACGCACGGGGTGGCACCCCGGAGTCAGGGATGCCGCCCCGCGTGATCCGCCATCAGGCGGGGATGCGGAAGAGCCTAGGGGCGGGAAAAGCCGTAGCGGGCCAGGACCTCTCCCCCTTCCGCGGAGAGCAGGAAGTCCACAAAGGCCTTGCCCTGCGCGGCGTTCTTGCCGGTGGTCGCCACAGCCACAGGGTAGAGCACGGGCTTGTGACCTTCGGCCACGAACGCCACGTCCACCTTGTCGGCCATTTGCCGGGCGTCTGTCGCGTAGACGAATCCGGCATCCACCTCGCCGCGCGCCACATAGTCCAGCACCTGACGCACGCTGTTGCCCATGATGAGCCGGGGAGCGACCGCCTCCCACAGCCCGGCCTGAGTCAGGGATTCCCGGGCATAGCGGCCGGCGGGAACGGAGTCGGGATTCCCCACCGCTATGCTCCGGCATCCCGAAAGTGCGGACATGCCCACCGGCTTCGCGCTCCCCTTGGGCACGATGAGCACCAGCTTGTTGCAGACGAAATCACGCCGGGTCGCCGGGTCGATCAGCCCCGCTTTCTCGGCCTTGTCCATGGTCTCCTGATCCGCGGAGGCAAAGACGTCCACCGGAGCGCCTTCCTGCATCTGCTTGAGCAGCGGATTGGAAGCGGCGTAATTGGTGTGGACCGTCAGCCCGGGATGCTTTTTTTCATACAGGGCCTTGAGCTCGCCAAAGGCATTGGTCAGGCTCGCCGCGCCCGAGACCACCATTTCCTCAGCCTGTGCCGCCGTACCGCCCACCATCAGCCAGAGGCCGAACAGCCAGGCGGCCAGACGCGCTTTCCCCGTCAACAGCGAACCGCTTCCGCGCATCGCAACGCTCCTTGAGTTGAAAATGTCGCTGTCCCGCAGCGTAGGGCTACCTTGCCCGGCGTGCGCCGCTTTGGCAAACCTCTCACGATCTGACGAAAAACCGTGACAACGCACATTCTTGCATCATCCTGAATTTTCATGCTAACAGTTTTTCTTATGAAAAATTCCCCCCGTGATCGTGAACGTCTGGAAGATCTCTGGCGCTCGTTGAGCCTTCAGGACAGGGAGTGGCTGCGCCGCCGCCTGCTGCCCGCTGAGGACGAACACACCGACGCGGCCAGCCCCGCGCTGTCCGCTGCGGAGTGCCGCGCGGCGGAACAGTGGTTCGAGGAACGCTGCGCCGGGGCGCGCACCGTCCGCGACCGCCAGGCCCGGCTGCGTCGCTGGCTCCTCTTCCTGTTGCTGCGTTACGGCGGCCTGCGGCTGGTGGAAGCGCTCTCCCTGCGGCCCGACGACTGGGACTGGCCCCGGAGCTGTTTATGGATACGGGGACGCCCGGACCGCCTCGTCCCCCTCCCCCTGCCCCTTGCCCGCACGCTGCGCGACAGACTGGAGGACCCCGCCTTCCTGGCCGCGCTGGCTTCCCTGTCCTGCGACAGCAGCCTTATCCGCCGTACCCTCGCCCAGTGCGGCCGCGCCTGCGGCTTCCCTTCCGGCCTGCTCTCCGCCCGCGGCCTGCGCCGGAACCGCGCGCGGGAACTGCGACGGCACGGCCTGTCTCCGGCGCTCGTGGACGCCTTTCTGGGCCGCGGCCGACACGAGAGCGCCGCGCCCGCGCCGGGCATGACGGCCCTTTTGCGCCAGCGTATCCAGGGCGACGACAATGTCCCGCGCAGCAGCGCCCGCAATACCTTCTCCGGCAGGGTGCTGCGCTGCGCGCCCTGCGGACTGGCCTGCCGCGTGGAACTGCTCACCCCCGGCGGCCTGCTGCTGACGGCCATCATCACCGAAACGAGCCGCCTCCAGCTCGAAATCCACGAGGGCTGCCGCCTTGCGGCCCATGTCAAGGCGCCGCAAGTCCACCTTGCCGGGGACGGCTGCCCGCCGCCGCCCGATGCCACGCATTTTCGCGGCGAGGTGGAACAGATGCGCAGCGACGAACGCTGGCGGGAGATCCTCCTGCGCCTGGCCGACGGCACCCGCGTCTGCATCCTGCAGGAGGACAATCGTCAGCCCCCCCTCTCCCCCGGCATGGAGGCGCAGGTCTGGTTCAGCGCGCTGTCGGTCATCCTGTCGGCGGCATAGAGCGATTTGCCATCGAAAACGGCAAAACGCGAGGCGACGGCACAGGTCGTCCGGCCCTGACCGGTCAGGCGGAGGGGAGCCGTCCGGCGGCCCGCGTATCCGCTTGCCAGCCGGGCAAATTCAGGCTAGAGAAACGGGCGCAACCCTGCCGCGCGGCACACGTGCCGCCGTCAGGCCATCCCTCCCCCAAGGAACCATCATGAGCGAGCACGCCACCGAGAATCGTCCCCGCAAAAGCCTGCGGGAGTCCGTTTGCGAGATTGACCGCGACATCCTGCGCCTGCTCATGCGCCGCCATAACCTGCTGCGGCGCATGTATACCGCCAAGGGGCATCTGGACCCCGCGGAAGAAAAATTCCTGCGCGAAGCCTGGGAAGCCGCGGCCTCGCGCGTCAGCCGGGACCCCCGCCTGAGCAGCCGCCTTTTCACGCTCATGCAGGAAGTGGAATTCCTTCCCCGTCCCGAGGATGAGCCTGCCGACAAGCGCCCGGCCTTCAATCTTGCGCCGTCCACGGCTCCCGTCGCCCTCGCCATGCGCGCGCCGCTGGCCTGCCGCGACACCCGCGCCTGGCTCTATCTGGCGGCGGCGGCCGGTCGTCCCCTGCGGCTCGAGCCCTGCCTGATGAACGATCCCATCGTGGATTGCGTCAAGATGCTCAACCAGCTCGGCGCCGCGCTCACCCGCGAGAACGACGGCGTGAGCGCCATGTCCGCCGCGCCGCTGGCCGCGCCTGACAAGGTGGTGCATGTGGGATGCAGCGCCTGGAATTTCTATCTGGTTCTGGGGCATTATCTGGGGCGTCCCTCGCGCGCCAAGTTCGTGGGCGACCCCGACCTGCGTTTCGCGGACTTTTCCGTGGCCCGCCGCTTCGTGGGCCAGATGGGTGCCCGCCTGATCCAGGCCGTGCCCAAATCCGACGGCCTGCCCGTCCGCCTCGAATGCTCCGGCGTGCTGCCGGACATGGTGCGCCTGCCCGCCGATGCGCCGGTGGAACTGGCGGAAGGCATCCTGCTGGCCGCCCCCTTCTACGCGCAGCCCCTGCGGCTGGATCTTGCCGCCATGCCCGCGCGGACGGTCATCTATGCCCGGACCCTGCCCATCCTGGAACAGGCCGGGGCCGACGTCCTCCGCGACGGGGACCGCATCAGCGTGTCGCCGGGCCTGGCCGCGCTGCCTGAGAAGCCCAGCCTGCCCATGGAGGCGGAGCTTGCCCTGCTCCTTCTGGCATTGGCCCCGTCGCTGGGCGGGAGCGTGCGTCTGGAAGGCGTCTGGCCGCAAACGCCCGCCGCGCAGGCCGGTTGGGAGCTGCTGCGCCGTCTCGGCTGCACTCCCCGCAGCGAAAAGGGAGACACGCCTGTCATCGAGTTGACGCAGTCAGCCCCGCTGACCATCGCGTCCGACGGCTTCGATCTGCCCGAACAGTTCCCCGTCGACTGGCTGCCGCTCCCGCTGGCCCTGCTGGCGCAGACCGCCTTGCGGCAAGGGAGCGCGCCCCTGCCGCCCGCCCTGCGTGAAGGCCTTACGGACGAATTCCGCAGCGATATGACGAGTTTCTGCTCGGCGCTCCATCTCTGCGTGGAGGATGGCGTGCTCCGTCCGCTGCGCGAAGATGAGGCCGGTGCCGCCGCGGGGCGCGGCTGGAACGCGCCGACCCCCGTCTGGGCGCTGGCGCTGGCGCTGGCGGCCTGTGCCCGGGACAAGCGGGCTGTCCGACTCGGCAACCCCGGCATCATCACCACGCTGTACCCGGCCTTCTGGACGCTCTACAACGGTCTGCCCGCGCCGAAAATGGAACGGGAGCCCGCCCCTGCCGCCCCTGTGCAGCGGCAGCGCCGCCGCATCATCACGAGCGCCTTGGCCGATATCCCCGACTTGCCGGACGACGAGTACTGATGCGCGAAAGCGCCGGATCGACGATCCGTCTCTGATGGCCCCTGCTTTTGGGAACCACTCGCCTTGCGGGTGGTTCCCGCTTTTTGTGCGGCACCGCCGCGCCGGGAGGACGCAAAAAAGCGGCAGCGCCCTGCCGGGGCGTCCGCCGCTTCTTCCACATCCCAAATGATCGAGCAGATCAGGACATTTTCCGATCGAAACGCTTCGCGTTTCCAGCCATACGGCTGTCGTTTCGCGGAAAAACGCGTTTTTCCGCCTGGTTTGGGCCGGGCGCGGCGCTGTCGCCGTCACCGCGCCTCATACCTTTTTCAATGGCAAAACACGCTATTGGCCTTCGACCAGCACCTCCACCGTGCGCACGCTCAACGGCTGCCCGCCGCCGAAAGGCATGGCGGAGATGACATACGAATAACGACGTTCCACCCCGGCCGGCGGGCAAGGACCGGAGTACAGTTTGGTCAGGCCGCCCTCAGCGATCTTGCCGGAACCGTCGTTGCTCCAGGTGCCGCCGCCAAGCAGCCGTTCCACAGGCTCCATCTCCACGAGGCGCACATCAAAATAGGATGTCCCGCGCGGCACGTTGGCCACCTGTATGGCGGGGGAGAGCCGTGAGCAGCGATGTACCGGATGGAAATCCACATCCACGCTCATGCCCTGCGGCGCGGTCTCGGGGATGTCCTGCTTACCGCCGCACCCCGCAAGCCCGCCCATGAGCAGAAGAGCGCCGGCAACCAGCCCCCATCGGCCTATCGAAAATTTCCGCATGACGTCCTCCCTCATAGGAATTGCAAAACATCTCATTTCCACGGTATAACCAATCCCCCACTGATTGACAACTTGTTTAGGAGTTCCACCATGTCCATCCTTGCCGATAGTGTTGCGGGGTATCTTGAACACGCCTCCTGGATCCGCCGCATGTTCGAGGCCGGCGGTCAGCTCAAGGCCAAATACGGCGCCGACAACGTCTATGATTTCAGCCTCGGCAATCCCGATCTGCCCGCGCCGCCCGCCGTGGAAAAGGGGCTGCGGGCCTTTGCCGAACATGCCGGCGAACCCTTTGCCTTCGGCTATATGGCCAATGCCGGTTTCCCCTGGGCCCGGCAGCGTCTGGCCGAGCATCTCTCGCGGGAACAGGGCTGTACGCTCGACGGCGACCATGTGCTGCTGAGCTGCGGGGCCGCCGGCGGGCTCAATGCCTTCTTGCGGGCCGTCATCAATCCCGGCGAGGAGATGCTGACCTTTGCCCCCTATTTCGTGGAGTACGGCTTCTATGTGGCCAATCATGGCGGCAGCCTGCGTGCCGTGAAGAGCCAGCCCGACACCTTCGCGCCGGACATGGACGCTCTCGAGGCCGCCATCAGCGAAAAGACCCGCGTCCTGCTCATCAATTCGCCCCACAATCCCACGGGCGTCGTCTACTCCCGCAGTCAGATCGAGGCCATCACCAGCCTGCTTGAGCGCAAAAGCCGCCAGTTCGGCAAACCCATCTGGCTCATAGCGGACGAACCCTACCGTTTCCTGGCCTATGACGGCGTGGAGGTGCCCTCCGTCCTGCCGCTGTATCCCCATGCCGTGGTCATCAGCTCTTTCTCCAAGAGCCTCTCCCTGCCCGGCGAGCGCATAGGCTATGTGGCCGTCTCCCCGCTGCTGCGGGAGCACGCCACGCTCATGGCCGCGCTCACGCTCACCAACCGCATCCTCGGCTTCGTCAATCCGCCCGTGGTGGGGCAGCATATCATGGCCGCCGCGCTGGGCAGCCAGGTGGATCTTTCCGTCTACGCCGCGCGCCGCAAGGCCATGAACGAAGTGCTCGACGCCGCCGGGTACAGCTACCAGATGCCCGCCGGGGCCTTCTACTTCTTCCCCAAGGCGCCGGGAGGCGACGACGTGGCCTTCGTGAACCGCCTGCTGGAAGAACGGGTGCTCGCCGTGCCGGGCAGCGGTTTCGGCTATCCCGGACACTTCCGCCTGGCCTTCTGCGTGGATGAAAAGGTCATCCGCCGTGCCGCCGACGGCTTCGCCGCGGCGCGGGCCGCCTTTTAGGAGGACGTATGCGCGTTTTCCCGCGAGCGCCCCTTTTCCTCACCCTGTTGCTCACGCTGGTCTGCCTTATGCCTCTGGAAGCTCTTGCCCACAAGGAAGTCAGCAGCGCCGAGGCCAGGGAGCTCATCGCCTCCCCCCCCGACGGACTGATCATCCTCGATATCCGTACCCCGGACGAATACCGCGCGGGACATATCGCCAACGCGCGCAATCTGGACTTCTTCAGCCCGCGCTTTGAGTTCGATCTGGCCGAGCTGCCCAAGGATACGCCCATCCTGCTGTATTGCCGTTCCGGCAACCGCTCCTCACAGGCGCTGGAATACTTCGAGGAGGCCGGCCTCGGCCCGCTGTACCATCTCACGAAGGGCTTCAAGCAGTGGCAGCAGGAAGGGATGCCGGTCACCGAGCCGGAGCAGGCCCCATAACGGGCACGTATCTTGCATGACATAACGTACCGGAAGGAAAAATTTTCCTTCCGGCGTTCTTCTGACGCGGCGGCCTGATGCCGCCATTGGTCACGAGGACGGCAAAAGGAAGGAGTTGCCTGTGAATTCTGCTCTCTATATAGGCGCTACCGGCATGAAGGCCCTGAGCACGGGCATGCAGGTGGTCAGCAACAATATCGCCAATACCAGCACCATTGGCTACAAGCAGCAAAGCATCCTGTTTTCCGACATCATGTACACCACGCAGGCCGGGATGGGCGGCTGGTGGGACAATCAGGAAGACTCCAAGGTGGCGCTGGGGCAGATGGGTCATGGCGTGCAGGTGGACACCATCCGTACCATCTTCACCCAGGGGAATTTTGAGACGTCCAATACGGTGACGGACCTTGCCCTCAACGGCAAGGGATACTTCCAGGTGACGGATGACGACACCGGCAATGTCTACTACACCCGCGCCGGGGACTTCATCACCGACAACGAAGGCTTCCTGCGCAACCCGCAGGGCTATTCCGTCAGCGGCTACCGCTATGACGATCAGGGCAATCTTTCCAACGCGGTGGAACCCATCGAGATCAGCTCGTTCGACGTGCTTACCGCCAAGGCCACCAGCCAGGTCGAATGGCAGTTCAACCTCGGTTTCGATACGGACAATGCCGTCAGTGCGGAAAATCCCTATTTTGCCCTGCAGCAGACCTATAATGCCACGACCACCCCGCCCATCGGGGATACGGAAGCCAGCTACCAGATGCCCATCACCCTGTATGACGCCGAGGGCAATCCGGTGGAAGTGACCGCCTATTTCGACCGCGCGCCTTCCGACGCCAATGAGCCCATCGTCGAATTCGTGCTGGCCAGCTCCACGGTCGTGGAACAGATGAAGGAAGCCATCGAGGACGCCAACCGCGAAGATCCCGAGAATCCGCAGACCCTGCCCGAAGGGGCCGGCCTGCTCATGAGCGGGACCCTGCATTTCAACAGCGACGGCACGCTCAAGAGCATGTCCGCCTTCACCCCCACGCAGGACGGCAACAAGGACCTCACCACCTGGACCCCGGCAAATCTTGCCGGTGGCGTGCCGCAGTTCACGCTCAACGGCCAGTCCGTGGGCGTCAACTTCGGCATCACCTCCGGAGGATGGGAGAATGCGCCGGCCACCGCCGCCGAAGTGGGCGCCAATGACGCCCTGCTGCCCGGCATGGGCGAAAACGCCGAGATCAGCAATCGCGCCACCACGGCCTTCGCGGGCAATTCCTATCAGTCCCGCGCCTCGCAGGACGGTTACACCTCGGGCCGCCTGACCTCCTACGACATCACCACCGAAGGCGATATCGTGGGCTACTATTCCAACGGCCAGAACATCAAGCTCTGGGAGATCCCCGTCTGCCGCTTCACTGCCGAGGACAACCTCTACCGTGAGGGCAACAATCTCTTCACCGCCACGGAAGAGTGCGGCCAGATGGAGATGGGCCGCGCCGGTACCGAAAACTACGCAACCATCCATGCCTACAACATCGAAGGCTCCAACGTGGACCTCTCCACGGAGATGGTCAACATGATCATCACCCAGCGCGGCTTCCAGTCCAACAGCAAGGCCGTCACCACCGCCGACGCCATGCTGCAGAAGGCTATGGAGATCAAGCGCTCGTAAGCCGCCCGGCAATATCCTTGCAGGCGCCTTCTCCCCAGCGGAGGAGGCGCTTTTTTTGGGGCCGTAGGCAAAAGGGGCCTCCCGTACGCGCCCCTAGCCCCTCCCCTGGCCCGCGCCGTCCGCCGCTCCATCAGACAGGCCATTGCACCCTGCGGCGGAATGGGGTATACTGCCCTCCTGTCTGCGGAGTGTAGCCATGCAACAAGCCCCCTTCCTTCCCGTCGAGCTCTACGGCGTCATCGGCTGGCCACTGGGCCAGAGCCTGAGCCCGCTCATCCATAATACGGCCTTTGAGGCGCTGGGGCGCGATGCCGTCTACCTGCGCTGGGAGATCGCCCCGGAACGGCTGGCGGCCTTTGTGGACAGCTTCCGTCTGCTGCGTATGCGCGGCTGTTCGGTCACCATCCCGCACAAGGTGGCCATCATGCCGTACCTGGATGCCGTCAGCGCATCGGCGCAGGCTGTGGGCGCGGTCAACACCCTGTACTGGCAGGATGACGCCCTGTGCGGCGAGAATACCGACGTGACCGGTTTCATGGCGCCGCTGCTGGAGCGCGCCCTTCCCAAGGATACGCCCGTGCTGCTGCTGGGCGCGGGCGGAGCGGCCCGTGCGGCCGCCGCCGGGCTCCGTGCGCACGGATTCAGCGACTGTACCGTCTGCACTCCCTCGGACCGGACGCATGTCCCGCTGGCCGAGGCGTTCGACATGCGGGCCATCGCCTGGAAGGATCGCCATGACGCGCCCGCCCGCCTGATCATCAACGCCACCCCGCTGGGCATGTACGGCAAGGCGGAAGGCGAGACGCCCTACGACTTTACGCAGGCCCGCGCTGAGGGACGCACGGGGCTGGCCTACGACATCGTCTATAACCCCCTGCGGACGCGCTTCCTGGCCGAGGCCGAAACGGCGGACTGGCGGACGCTGGGCGGACTGGAGATGTTCCACGGGCAGGCCGATGCGCAATTTTACCTCTGGACGGGACGGCATCTGCCTGCCGCGGCCCGGCAGGCGCTGGAAGCGGCCCTGCATGACGGCCGGGAAAGGAGGTGAACGCCATGCACGATTATCTGATCCTCCACGGCGTCAACCTCAACATGTTCGGTCGCCGCGATCCCGCCCAGTACGGCACGAGCACCCTTGCCGAGATCGACGCCGCGCTGCGGGCACTGGCCGCCGAGCTCGACGTGCGCCTGGACATCTTCCAGACCAACCATGAAGGCCGGATGGTGGAACGCATCCACAAGGCCCTGGATGACGGCACGCGCGGCATCGTCATCAATGCCGGGGCCTGGACGCACTACAGTTATGCCATCATGGACGCGCTGGGCATGTTGTCCATCCCCGTGGTGGAAGTGCACATGTCCAACGTACATGCGCGCGAGGCATTCCGCCACGAATCCGTGCTGGCGCGCGTGAGCGCGGGCAGCATCGCCGGTTTCGGCCCGGACAGCTACCTGCTCGGCCTGCGCGCGGTGCATACGCTGGCAGCCTCCCGGTAAGAGGCCGCGCCACGCAACGACATATTTCCTCGTGAAAAAAATGGCAGAGGCGGGCAGAAGGCTGGATTTTTTCCTGTCCTTGCGTTAGGACATCCTAAATTTGGCTACGCCCCGGTCCTTCAGACTTTAACCCTGTGAGATCCCATGAACGACGCCATTGAACTAAGCCGGATGCGCGATACCGACTTCACGGCGGCAGTGGACGCCCAGAGCGGTCAGAGGATTTCCACCTGTTACCAGTGCGGCAACTGCACTGCCGGTTGCCCCGCAGGCTTCGTCTACGACCTGCAGGTCAATCAGGTCATGCGCGGCGTGCAGCTGGGCCTGAAAAACAAGGTGCTGAATTCCCGTTCCATCTGGATGTGCCTGTCCTGTTCCACCTGCAGTCAGCGCTGCCCCAACAACATCGACGTTGCCGGCGTGATGGAGACCCTGCGGCACATGGCCCGCAAGGAAGGCATTGTGACTGTGCCCAAGGTGGACAAATTCTGGACTTCCTTCCTCGCCACGGTGCGCAAATACGGCCGTACCTACGAGATCGGCACCATGGTGCTCTACATGCTGCGCTCCATGCGTGTGTTCACCGACGTGGACCTTGCCCCCGCCGCACTGGCCAAGGGCAAGCTCGGCCTCAAGCCCCACAAGATGCCTGAAGAGGGCGCCGAAGCCGTGGGCCGCATCTTCAAGCGCTACCAGGAACGCGCCAATCGTCAGGGGGTGCGCGCATGAAAATAGCCTACTATCCCGGCTGTTCGGCGACGGGATCGTCCGCCGACTACGAAAAGTCCACACAGGCCGTCTGCGCCGCGCTGGGTATGCAGATGGAAGAGATCTACGGCTGGAGCTGCTGCGGCTCCACGCCCGCTCACGCTGTGGACACCCAGCTTTCCGGCGCTCTGAGCGCGCGCAACCTCGACCTTGCCGCCCGCCAGAAAGCCGACATGGTGCTGACGCCCTGCCCGAGCTGTCTTTCCAACCTGCGCCATGCGGCCAAGCGTCTGGAGAACCCCGAATTCCGCGCGGGCGTGAACGAGCTGCTCGATGAGCCCCTGTCCGAGAACCTGCCCGAAGCGCTTTCGGTCATGCAGGGCATCGCCCGCGTCTACGACACGGACGCCATCGCCGCGCGCGTGCGCAAGCCGCTGGCCGGTCTGAAACTGGCCGCCTACTACGGCTGCCTCATGAGCCGTCCGCACGAGGTCATGGAGTTCGGTGATCCCGAGAACCCCACCCTCATGGAAAGCCTGCTCACCGCCTGCGGCGCGGAAATGGTGGACTTCCCGCTCAAGACCGAATGCTGCGGCGCGTCCTACGGCATCCCCGAGCGCGCCATGACGGCCCGCCTGACCAGCCGCATCCTCAACCTGGCCACCATGCTGGGCGTGGATGCCGTGGTCGTGGCCTGTCCGCTCTGCCAGATGAACCTCGACCTGCGCCAGCAGCAGGCGGCCAAGGAAGCGGGCGTCGCCTTCAGTATGCCGGTGCTCTACTACACCCAGCTCATGGGCATCGCCTTCGGCCTCGCGCCCAGCGCGCTCGGGCTGGATAAACTCTGCGTCAGCGCCGACAATCTGCTGCGCAAGCTGGATCAGCCTGCTGCCTACAGCAAGGCTCCCGAAGGAGACAAGGCATGAGAATAGGCGTTTTCATCTGCCATTGCGGCAGCAATATCGCCGGCACCGTGGACTGCGCCAAGGTGGCCGAGAATGCGCGGATGTTCCCCGATGTGGTGCTGGCTAAGGACATCATGTACACCTGCGCCGAGCCGGGACAGGCTGCCATCGAGGCGGCCATCCACGAGCACAAACTCGACGGCGTGGTGGTCGCTTCCTGTAGCCCCCGTATCCATGAGCCGACCTTCCGCCGCACGGTGGAACGCGCCGGCCTGAACCGCTACATGTTCGAAATGGCCAACATCCGCGAGCATGTCTCCTGGATCGGCAAGGACAAGGAAGCCAACACCAACAAGGCGACCGAACTCGTCCAGATCGCCGTGGCCAAGCTGCGCAACGACAAGCCCCTCAAGGCCAAGTCCTTCGACGTCAACAAGCGCGTGCTGATCATCGGCGCGGGCGTGGCCGGCATCCAGGCCGCCCTTGACTGCGCCGAAGGCGGCATCCAGGTGGTGCTCGTGGAACGCGAAGCCACCATCGGCGGCAAGATGGCCAAGCTGGACAAGACCTTCCCCACCGTGGACTGCTCTGCCTGTATCCTCGGTCCCAAGATGGTGGACGTGGCCCAGCATCCCAACATCACGCTGTACGCCAAGTCCGAAGTAGAAGACATCTCCGGCTACGTGGGCAATTTCAGCATCAAGATCCGCAAGCGCGCCACCTATGTGGACTGGGACAAGTGCACCGGTTGCGGCGCCTGTACGGAAAAGTGCCCGGCCAAGAAGACGCCGGACACCTTCAACGAACTGGTGGGCCCCACCACGGCCATCAACATCGCCTTCCCGCAGGCCATCCCGAAGAAGGCCGTCATCAATCCCGAACACTGCCGCCAGCTCACCAAGGGCAAATGCGGCGTGTGCGCCAAGGTCTGCCCCACCGGCGCCATCAACTACGAGCAGCAGGATGAGATCATCACCGAGGAAGTGGGCTGCATCGTGGCCGCCACCGGTTACGACCTCATGGACTGGACGGTCTATGAAGAATACGGCGGCGGACGCTACCCCGACGTGGTGACCTCCCTGCAGTACGAGCGCCTGCTCTCGGCCTCCGGCCCCACCGAAGGGCACATCAAGCGTCCTTCCGACGGCAAGGAGCCCAAGAACATCGTGTTCATCCAGTGCGTGGGTTCGCGTGACCGTTCCATCGGCCGTCCCTACTGCTCCGGCTTCTGCTGCATGTACACCGCCAAGCAGGCCATCCTGACCAAGGACCACATCCCGGATTCCAAGTCCTACGTTTTCTACATGGACATCCGCGCCAACGGGAAGATCTACGACGAGTTCACCCGTCGCGCCATGGAAGAATACGGCACGGAATACATCCGCGGCCGTGTCTCCAAGATCTATCCTGACGGCGAAGGCCATCTCATCGTCCGCGGCGTGGATACGCTGCTTGGCGAAGGCGTCGAGATCAAGGCCGACCTCGTGGTGCTGGCCGTGGGCGTGGAAGCCGCCAAGGGTTCGCCCAAGCTGGCCGAAAAGCTGCGTATCTCCTACGACAGCTACGGCTTCTTCCTGGAAAGCCACGTCAAGCTGAAGCCTGTGGAGACCAATACCGCCGGCGTGTATCTGGCGGGCGTCTGCCAGGGCGTCAAGGACATCCCGGCCTCCGTGGCCCAGGGTTCCGCCGCCGCCGCCAAGGTGCTGGGCCTCTTCTCCAAGGACAAGCTGGAGAACGACCCGCAGATCGCCAGCGTGGACATGAAGCGCTGCGTGGACTGCGGCAAGTGCATCCGCTGCTGCCCCTTCGGCGCCATCAAGGAAGTGGAGTTCCGCGGCAAGATGTACGCTCAGGTCATCGAAACCGTCTGCCAGGGCTGCGGTCTCTGCACCTCCACCTGCCCGCAGGGCGCCATCCAGCTCTCCCACGCCACCGACAACCAGATTCTTGCGGAGGTTAACACGCTATGCCAGTGCTGAACGGCAAAGAACTGCGAATTGTGGGTTTTCTCTGCAACTGGTGCTCCTACGGCGGTGCCGACACCGCCGGTACGGCCCGTGCGGGACAGCCCACCGACCTGCGTATCATCCGCGTCCCCTGTTCGGGCCGCATCGATCCGCTTTTCATCGTGAAGGCCCTGCTCAACGGCGCTGACGGCGTGCTGGTCTCCGGCTGCCATCCGCGCGACTGCCACTATGCCGCGGGCAACTTCTATGCCCGCCGCCGCCTGGAAGTGCTGAAGCAGTTCCTGCCCGTGCTCGGCATCGACGACCGTCGCTTCGAGTACACCTGGGTGTCCGCTTCCGAAGGCCAGCGCTGGCAGCATGTGGTGCAGACCTTCACCAAGCGCATCCACGATCTCGGCCCCGCGCCGAAGCTGGAAGATCCGGAACCTCTGCTCAAGGTCGTGGACATGGCCCTGACCTCGCTGCGTCCTCTCGGCACCGGCCAGAAAAACAAGCTGGACGAGCTCAAGGCCGCCATCAAGGCCAAGCTGCCCGAGCTGGAAGTGGTCATCGGCTGGCAGCAGGGTTACGACGCCGCCCGCACCGTGCCGCTCTTCATGCGTACGCCCGAAGACGTGGACAAGCTGGTGTGGGGCCCCTTCAACGTGAACAACCCCGCCGTCTACCTGCCCCAGTACAAGGGCAAGAAGGTGGGCATCGTGGTGAAGGGCTGCGACGCCAAGTCCGTGGTGGAACTGCTGCAGGAAAACCTGATCAACCGCGAGGACGTGACCATCTTCGCCATGCCGTGCGAAGGTACGCTGGACATGGCCCGCGTCAATCAGGAACTGGGCCGTTACACCACCATCGACAAGGTGGAGTATGACGAAGTCGGCGTGACCATCACCGCCGACGGCAAGGAACACCGCTTCTGCATGAACGACTTCGCGCAGGGCAAGTGCTACGGCTGTACCATGCCCACCGCGGTGCTCTCCGATACCCTCATCGGCACGCCCACCGAAGTGAAGCCCGGCCCCTACACCCCGCCGGAACTGGCCCTGCTCGACTCCATGAGCCTGGACGAGCGCCTTGCCTTCTGGCGCGGCCAGATGGAACGCTGCATCCGCTGCTATGCCTGCCGCAACGCCTGCCCCATGTGCGTCTGCCGCGACTACTGCATCGCGGAGAGCCGCGAACCGCACTGGATCTCGCAGGAAGACAGCACCCGTGACAAACTCTTCTTCCAGACGATCCACGCCATGCACCTGGCCGGCCGCTGCACCGGCTGCGGCGAGTGCCAGCGCGCCTGCCCCGTGGGCATCCCGATCCTGGCCCTGCGCCAGCAGATCGCCCGCGCCGTGGGTCAGCTCTTCGACGGCTACAAGTCCGGCGTCGATCCCGAAGCCGTGCCGCCGCTGCTGGGCTACGAAGTGGAAGAAAAGAACATTCATGAGAGGGAGTGGAAATGAGCATCACCCGTTTTGTAAAGCCTGAGGGCCTCCCGGCGTTTCTGGCTCACCTCTCCAAGGACGCCCGCGTGCTGGCCCCTGTGGTGAAGCCCGCCGACAAGCGCTCCGTGGTGTTTGAACCGTGGAAGGAAGGCAAGGAGTTCACGCTGGAAAAGGCCACCGTGCCCGCCAAGGCCGCCGTGCTGCCCCAGTGCGAGACCCTTGTCAGCTACCGCAAGGTCAAGGACAAGGCCAATCCGCAGAACGTCACGCTGGAACTGGACGACACCCCGCAGGCCGAGACCACGGTGGTCTTTGCGGCCCGTCCCTGCGACGCCCGCGGTTACGTCACGCTGGACCGTCCCTATCTGAAGGGCCCCATCGCGGACCCCTACTACAAGGCCCGGCGTGAAAAACTGACCGTCATCACCCTGACCTGCAACAGCGGCTGCAACACCTGCTTCTGCCACTGGGTGGGCGGCGGTCCTTCCTCTCCGGAAGGCTCCGACATCCTGATGACCGAACTCAGCGACGGCTACATCCTCCAGGGCATCACCCCCAAGGGCGACGCCCTGCTGGAAGGCAGCGGTCTTGACGACGGCGCGGATCGCTTCAAGGAGATGGAAGACGTGCGCAAGGCCGCGTGGGCCACGCTGGTCAAGGCCCCCAACCTCAAGGACGCTCCGGCCAAGGTGGCGGCCAAGTTCACCGATGTGGACTTCTGGACCCGCGAGACCGACCGCTGCCTGTCCTGTGGGGCCTGCACCTACTTCTGCCCCACCTGCTACTGCTTCAACATCACCGACGAAGGCGAAGCCACCAGCGAAAAGGGCGGACGCCGTCTGCGGACCTGGGACAACTGCATGTCGCCCCTGTTCACCCGCGAAGCCAGCGGGCACAACACGCGCATGGAAAAGGCCCTGCGTATGCGCAACCGCGTTTCGCACAAGTTCTCCACCTATCCGGAGAACTGGGGGACCTTCTCCTGCAACGGCTGCGGCCGCTGCATCAGCAACTGCCCCGTGAGCCTGGACATTCGCCAGATCGTGCTGGATGCCATCAACGCCGACAAGGCCGCTAAGTAGAGGTAAGACATGGCGACTCAAAGCAAAAAGGAAGGGATGCTGCGCGAGCTGACCCCCCGTCCGCTCCCGCAGGGCAATCCCTACAAGCCCATGGCGGCCACTGTGGTGGAAACCATTCAGGAAACGGGCAACATCAAGACCATTCGCGTCGTGATCGACGATCCTGAGCAGATGGCCAATTTCAAATACGAACCCGGCCAGGTGGGCCAGCTCTCGGTCTTTGGGGCCGGTGAATCCACCTTCGTCATCAATTCGCCGCCGTCCATGAAGGATTACCTCCAGTTCTCCGTCATGCAGGCCGGTGAAGTGACCTCCACCATCCACCGTCTTTCCGCCGGGGACAAGGTGGGCGTGCGCGCTCCCCTTGGCAACTTCTTCCCCTACGAGGACTGGAAGGGCAAAAACATCTTCTTCGTGGGCGGCGGTATCGGTATGGCGCCTATCCGTACCATCATGCTGCACATCCTCGAACGCAAGAAGGATTACGGCAAGGTCAGCCTGCTGTACGGCGCCAAGAGCCCCAGCGACATGGCCTTCAGCTACGAACTGCAGGGCTGGCTGGACAATCCCGATCTGGATTGCCACCTCTGCATCGACAATCCGGCCGAAGGCTGGCAGCACAAGGTGGGCCTCATCCCCAACGTGCTGACCGAGATCGGCCCCAAGCCGGACAACTGCGTGGCCGTGCTCTGCGGCCCGCCGATCATGATCAAGTTCACGCTGCAGGCTCTGGAAAAACTGGGCTTCCAGCATGAAAACATCGTGACCACGCTGGAAAAGCGCATGAAGTGCGGCATCGGCATCTGCGGCCGCTGCAACATCGGCAGCCACTATGTCTGCATCGACGGCCCCGTCTTCACGCTGAAGCAGCTCAACGGTCTGCCGCCGGAACTCTAATCCCGCGGCGCTACGCCTCACACAGGGCGGTGGAGCATGGCTCCACCGCCTTTTTTTATCTGCGCGCTCCTGCCTTTCGCTCCTCCCCCGCGCGCCGAGGGCCTGTTAACACTATTCGTTGCCTGTTTGGGAGGAAGAGTCAACGACACGAGGCACTCTCGTCCCAAAAGCAAGCGGTGCATACAGTCTGTTTGACTTATCTACTGAAATTGTTTGCAAAATTTGTGTTAACAGACCCAAGAGCATTTTCAGTTTGAAACGCTGCGCATTTCAAACCATACGGCCTGTCGCGTCGCGGCAAAAACGCGGCTCTCCTCGTTCAGTTCGGGCGGCGACGCAATGCCACCCCCGTCTTGCCTTTTGCCAGACAATACGCTCTCAGGCTTTGTGATCCGTCCCCCGCGCTATCCGCTTTCCGTTTCCCACGGACCTTGTCGCACACGCTTTTCTCTTCTTTGGAAAATTTTATTGACTTACAGGAAAATTTTCCATAGTAACAAGAAAAAAGAGGTTATTAGGAAAATTTTTCCTCAAAAAGCCCAATTTATGGCGATAATTTGAGGAATAAAGGAAAAAATTTTTTATCCATAAATATGAGGTCGCAATGCAAACCCCGGCAGTGAGCATTTTCAACGATGTGCTGGGCCCCATCATGACCGGGCCGTCCAGCTCGCACACGGCAGGACCGTGGCGGATCGGCTGTTTCATCCATCATCTGATGCCGGACTTTTCCGCTGTCCGTATCCTCTTTCCGCAAAAAGGCTCCTACGCCGGCGTCTACAAGGGGCAAAAATCCGATATCGCGCTGGTGGCGGGGCTGCTCGGCATGGAGGTCACGGACCCGGACTTTCGACATTCCCTCACCCGCCTGCAGGAAAAAGGCATCCCCCTGTCCATCGAGATCGTGGACATGCCCCTTGATCATCCCAATCTGAGCGTCGTTGAACTCACCGATACCGCCACCGGCAGGAAGCTTGCCGTCGGGTCGTGGTCCGTAGGCGGCGGCATGTTCGCCATCCGCTCTCTCAACGGGCACGCCCTGGACTGCGTTGGCGACGCCCATGAGCTTCTCTTCCTTGCTCCCGACGGCGAGGCGGGACGGCTGGACGCGCTGGCCCCGCTGCTGGCGGACATCGACCACATCCTTGCCCGGTCGCGCAGCGACGAACTGCTGCACATCGGCCTGACGCACAGTCCGTCCATGGAGCTGCTGCAACGCCTTGGCACGGCCTGCCGGGAGCAGGGCATCACCTTCATGTATGTACCGGCCATCCTGCCGGTGACGGCCCAGCCGGAAAGCAAGACGCCCTTCAGCACAGCGGAGGGATTGCTGCGTTTTCTGGAGACTTCGCCCATGCCCCTCTGGCAGGCGGCCGTCCGGTATGAGAGCGCCCGCAGCGGCTGGACGGAAGAAGAGGTGCTGGCCTACGCCATGCGCCTTGTGCGCATCATGCGCGATTCCATCACCGCGGGGCTGGGCGAAGGACTGGAGAGCGCAGGCTTCATCACGCCCTGTGCGGCCAAGCTCCATGCCCGCGCGGCGACCATGACGGACATGGGGAACATCGGGCGCGGCATCATCTACGCCACTGCCGTCATGGAGAACAACAGCGCCATGGGCCGGGTCGTGGCCGCCCCTACCGCAGGTTCCTGCGGGGTCATCCCCGGTATCCTTTTCGGTCTTGTGGGACTGGGCGAGACGGACGAACAGGAAGCCGCCAGAGCCCTGCTGTGCGCCGGTCTCATCGGCGTTTTCATCGCCAGTCAGGCCACCTTCGCGGCCGAAGTGGCCGCCTGTCAGGCCGAGATCGGCGCGGCAAGCTGCATGGGAGCCGCCATCGTCTCCCACTATCTGGGCAGCGATCACGTCACGGCCCTCCAGGGGGCCTCGCTGGCTCTGCAAAACATGCTGGGGCTCGTCTGCGACCCTGTGGCGGGCTGCGTGGACATCCCCTGCATCAACCGGAATTCCACTGCCGTGGGCAACGCCTTCATCGCGGCCAATATGGCACATGCCGGCTTCGATGCGGTCATCCCTCTCGATCAGACCATACAGGCCATGTACTCGGTAGGTACCATGCTGCCCCGCGAACTGCGCTGCACAGGGCTCGGCGGGCTCTGCCTCACGGCAAAGGCGCGGGAGATCGAGACGTGCCTTCAGGCAAAACGACAGCAAACCAGATAAAGGAGGTCGCTCCATGTCCACAGTTTCCGTCAGTTACGAAGAAGCGCCCTTTGGCAGGCTCCACTGGAAGGTCTTGCTGGGCGGGGTGTTCGGTCAGTACAGCGATGGCTTCATGCTCGGCTCCATCGGTATCGCCCTGAGCCTGGCCACGACCGAACTGGGTCTTACCCCCTGGATGCTGGGCTTCATCGGCGCGGCCTCCCTGTTCGGCCTCATGTTCGGCAGCCTCTTTGCCGGTCCCATAGTCGACCGCTTCGGTCGACAGGCCATCTATCAGTACACCATGCTGATCTTTGCCGCCGTCTCCATCCTGCAATACTTCGTCAGCAGCGCCGGTCAGCTGCTGGCCCTGCGCCTGCTGCTGGGGCTGGCCATCGGCGCGGATTATGCCGTCGGCGTCACGCTGGTCAGCGAATGGACCCCGCTCAAGCAACGGGCCAGGGCGCTGGGCTTCATGCAGGCCATCTGGGCCGCCGGTTACGTCAGCGCCTACATCACGGGCTATTTCCTGCAGGAAGCCGGTTGGCGCTGGATCCTGCTGAGTTGTGCGGTGCCGTCCTTCATATCGCTCTTCGTGCGCTACGGCACCCCGGAATCCCCCATCTGGCTCATGGGCAAGAATCGGGAAGCGGACGCACTGAAGGTCATCCGCACCCATCTGGGCGAAGGCTACTGCATCCCGCCCCTGCCGCAACAGACCACGCAGCTCGGCTGGAAGGATCTTTTCAGCTCCCGCTGGCGCACCAGAAGTCTCGTCTCCGGCTCCTTCTACGCCTTTCAGGTCATCCCCTACTTTTCGCTCAGCATCTTCCTGCCCATCATCTTCAAGAACTTCGACATGGAAGACCCCTATACCTCGGGCATCGTCTTCAACGTCTTCCTGTTTGCCGGGGTCATGTTCGGCACCTGGATCGTGGACAAGGTCTCTCGCCGTGGCTTCCTGATCTCGACGTTCTACCTCTGCGCGCTGGCGCTGCTGACCATCATTTTCGTGCCGACCACTTCCGCGATGGCCATCACGCTGCTGATCTCCGTGTTCAGCTTCACCATTGCCGCGGCCTCAGTGCTGGAATATGCCTACCCTCCCGAACTCTTCCCCACGGAGATCAGGGGCTGCGGCATCGGCTTCACCATCGCCTGCAGCCGCATCGGCGCGGCGGGAGCGACCTTCCTGCTCCCCACCGTGCTTGACACCTGGGGCACCAATGCCGCCCTGGCCGGTTGCATCGCGGCCCTGGTGGCCGGCGGGGTCATCTGCCAGCTGTTCGCTCCCGAGACCAACAAGAAGTTCCTCAAGCCCCAAGCCTGACACCAGCCGGGGAACGGCACGACGAGCGCGTGTCGTTCCTCTCCTCCTCATGAAAAGCCCCCTGCGGCAACACGCCGCAAGGGGCTTTTCTTTTCGCTGCCGTCCGGCACGGGACCAGCGCGAAGAGGCGGCATATCCGCCTCAGACGTATATCCAGAAAGAAACGCAGCGCCCCGGAGCCGTCTTGCGGTATTTATGGACGGTGTGCGCCTTGATGAAAATGATGTCCCCCGGCGTCATGGCATAGGAATCTTCGCCAATGACGAGGTTCATGGCCCCTTCCACCACGATGCCGAATTCATCGTAGTGATGGCCCCAGGACATCTCCTCCTGAAAGTTGTCCTCGTCGATGATCATGCTGACGATCTTGGCCTTGGGCGACTTGTCGAACAACGTGTTGTACAGCACGCCCGACTCGGTGGAAAAGATGTTCGGCTGTTCGTTATAGCGGGCCAGAATCTTTTCCGCGGCCGGGAAGCGCTCGTCCAGCAGATCGATCATGGATATCTGCAGGGCTTCGCACAGCTTCTGCATATTGGCCAGTGACGGCGTGGAGACGCCATTCTCCAATTTGCTGAGATAGGAGACGGACAGCCCCGTCAGCTTGCCCAGCGCAGCCAGCGTCAACTTCCTTTCCTTTCTGTGCTTCCGCAAACTGCTTCCAAAGTCCATAGCGCGCTTCCTTCACCAGACCCGGCAGGGACGGTTCTTTTCTCTAGACAGTGTCGTCAAATTATATTTGCCCACAAAGATATGCATCTAATTTGAACGGCGGCAAGAAAAGAGGCGC